>VGTJ01000004.1 GCA_016874775.1 Deltaproteobacteria bacterium | reverse complement strand
CGACGATGAGTTTCAAGCGCTCAATATCAAACCCGGTAAGTTTCATGGCGATTGGAACTATACGCTTCTTCCTCGCTCTTAATCGGTAACTTAATTCTTGCCCATGCCTTAGAGTCCTTCTTCCTGAGTTACTCGCACCACTTCCTCCACCGTCGTCAGTCCGGCAAGTACTTTTTCAGCACCATCATCACGCAACGTGAGCATACCGTTATCAGTTGCCGCGCGTCGGATCGTCGCCGCGTCGACTCGGTCCATGACTAATGGTCGTACCACATCAGAAATCACCAACAGTTCATGAATGCCAACGCGACCACGATAGCCCTTTTGCTGGCACGCCTCACACCCCGTCCCAGCCCTGTAGAAAGGACGGCCAGCAACGTATTCTGGTGAGAGGCCGACTTCCCGTATTTTGCTGTCATCGGGCACATAGGCTTGCCGACACTGAGCACACACGCGGCGTACTAACCGCTGCGCCATCACTCCGAGGAGTGACGATGACACAAGAAATGACTCAATCCCCATATCAAGTAACCGTGAGACCGCGCCGAATGAATCGTTAGTATGTAAGGTCGAGAACACCAAGTGACCAGTGAGCGCAGCCTGAATGGCAATTTCCGCAGTCTCAGCATCACGGATTTCACCGATCATGATGACATCAGGATCTTGTCGAAGAATCGAGCGCAGTCCTGCCGCGAACGTGAGGTCGATCTTTGGATGTACCTGCATCTGCCCTATCCCACGCAACTGGTACTCAATCGGATCTTCAATCGCCAGAATGTTCTTCTCGCTTGAGTTGATCTTACTTAACGCCGCGTAGAGTGTCGTGGTTTTTCCCGCGCCGGTTGGTCCGGTTACCAACACAATGCCATGACTCTGATAGATAAGGCGATTAACCAGCTCTAAGTTTCGTCCACTGAGACCAAGCTCTTCCAGGCCAAGCAACGCACTAGAGCGATCAAGCAAGCGCAAAACCACACGCTCACCAAAGGCGGTTGGAATCACCGACACACGCATATCCACATCTTTGCCGGCAATTTTGAGGCGGATACGACCATCCTGAGGCAACCGTTTTTCAGCAATGTGAAGCCCCGCCATGATCTTGATGCGTGAGATCAACAACGGCTGAATTGCACGCGGTGGTGTCACTGCGTCATACAGAATGCCATCGACGCGAAAACGAATCAGCAACTCCTGCTCAAATGGTTCAATATGAATATCACTCGCTCGTTCCTTCGCTGCTTGATAAAAGAGTGAGTTCACGAGACGAATGATCGGCGCTTCGTCATCAGCTTCGAGCAAATCTCGGGGTTCTTGCCACTCAGCAGCATCGAGGTCGAGCACTTTTTCGTCAAGCGTATCAAGCAGCGCTTGCGTCGATTGCGAGGCTTGATCGTAGGTGTGATTCAATGCGTCGTGCAGCACCGGTTTGGGGACAATGAACGGCTGCACTGGTCGATGAAACAGCAACCGTAAGTCATCCAACGCTGCGATTTCACGAGGATTCGCAATCGCCACAGTCAACGCTTCGTCAGTCAATACGCAGGGGAGAAGTTGATACTGTTTAGCAAAGGCTAAGGGAACGCGAGTCAGTAACTCCGAGTTTTGCCTATCCCATGAAAGGGTATCTCGATAGGAAAGGCCATAATAAGAAGCCTGGACTTTTGCCCAGCCCTTAGCATCGAGCGCCCCGAGTTCGCGCAAAGCATCACCGAGATCTTTGTCCGGCTTTAGCCGTTCTCGCGCTTTCGCAAGGGTATCAGCGGGGACTCCCGCTTCTTGGATGAGAATCTCCTCCACCGACCGCACAACCACCTCCACCTCAATGTGGAGATAGTATCATGCCTCACGCACCGGCAAAAGCCGGAGGGGATTAACGTGGCTGCGGAGTCGACACTCCATGAAACGGTTCCAACTTATGAAGCAGCAACATCCGTGAATCCGGATAGTATGCCCCACGCATCAGCAAGACACGTTTACCTGGACGCTCTTTGATTAGTATGTCCTGCCATTCCTCAGGACCCTTAATGAAGATGCCTGGTTCTTTGTGAGTCACATCGGTCATGAACCGCCCCGTCGAAAAATTACGATCCGAACACTGGATATTGTGAATGACGAAGCGAATGAGTTCGTCTTTGACCTTCAGCGTCGTTACACCATTGCCGGGCTCAACTTGCACCATACCATAGAGGCTAATCATCCATCCTCCGCCAATCACTTGGGCGGAAGCGACTGTCGGAGCAAGAAACAGCAAAAGAAAAACACGCGCTATGAGAGGAGTGCAGCGTGCGGAGTTTGTCCAAAGTCCAAACCCTCTCCTAAACCTGGTCGAAGGGCCTACAGCCTGAAAACGTTTGCTTATTTTTTTCCGTTTTCCTGCATCCTTGATCCCTGCCTCCATTTGGCCCCCGTCGTTCTCTTTTCTCTTGTTTCTCCCTAAAGCCTGAAGCCTATAGCCTTTTTAGGTCAACGCCCCCTTTGCTCGGAACGCAGCAATTTCCTCAGTTGAATATCCTAACACGCGGTGCAGTACGTCGTCGGTATCCTGTCCAGTACAGGGGGCTGGTGTTCGCACATTGCATGGGGTGTCAGAGAATACCCAGGGCACCCCAGCATGCCGGCGCACGCCGACCTCTGGATGCGGCAATTCGACGAAGAATCTTCGCTGTTGCAAATGCGGGTCTTCCGCTAACTCCTTGTTGGTCACCGCAGGATAGGCAGCAACCCCAGCCGCCTGCAATTTGCGAGTCGCTTCTTCGGCAGTTTGGGCCTCAGTCCACGCCGTCACGAGAGCTTCCAGGGCGTCTTCGTTCTTTTTGCGCGCATCAAGGGAGGAGAAGCGAGAATCCGTTGCAAGTCCTGGCTGACCAATGGCCTGACAAAATTTCTGCCACTCATCTTCATTAGCGACAACAATACTGACCCAACGATCTTCGCCCTGACAGTGGAACAATCCATGAGGAGACACATACGGATCGCGGTTGCCAATACGCGGCGGTGGTACCCCATTCATCGTATATGCCAGCAGCCCTTCACCGATCACCGCAATGGAAGATTCTAACTGCGAGAGATCAATATATTGTCCTTCGCCCGTGCGTTCGCGATGCATCAGTGCGGCGAGCACGGCAAAGGAACCATGCAAGCCGCCGTTTGGGTCACCATACGAGAAGCCAACATGCATGGGCGGAAAATCAGGAAACCCCGTGAGCGAAGACAAGCCGCTCAATGGAGCCTGAGCTGGCCCGTACGATACGTAGGGACTTTCCGGTCCAACCGCACCGTAGCCGGACATTGAGATCATGATGATATTGGGCTTGATCTTACGCATAACTTCGTACCCCAAGCCCATCTTGTCCATCACACCAGCTGCAAAGTTTTCCGTGACAACGTCACTGGCAGCAACCAGCTTCTTTGCGATCTCCAAAGCTTGCGGGTCTTTCAGGTTCAAGGAGACCGACTTTTTGCCTTGGTTAAACTGATTGAAGTAGCCACTGCGATTCACTCCCGGTTGCCCTTCGGCGAACGGTGGAATCCGGCGCGTGACACAGACGCGATTCTGTGACTCAATGCGAATGACCTCAGCACCAAGATGGGCCAATTGCATCGTGGCAAACGGTCCAGCCCACACCCAGGTGAAATCGGCGATTCGTACTCCTGATAATGGTAAGTTTTCAGACATAATTCCTCGTTTGAAGGGCTTTGGGATCTGGGCTCTAGGCTTTGGTGTTTAGGATCGCTCTTCGTTTTTTCCAGCTCCCAGAGCCTAAATGGTTCCTTGTTGTTTCAGCGTCTCCATCTCCCCCTGTGACAACCCAAGCCGCCCATATACCTCACTGTTATGTTGTCCGAGGCACGGCGCTGGTCGACGCAATGCCCACGGCGTAACAGAAAAACGATAGGGCGCTCCAGGATATGTCAATTCCCCAGTCTGAGGATGAGCAATTTCCACGAAGAAGCCACGGGCATTGAGGTGTTTCGAGTTGATCAGATCCCCCATTGTCGATACCGGCGCAAACGGCACCCGGCGAGCCTGCGCCGCGTGGTAGACTTCCTGCGCGGATTTGTCGGCCATCCATTCATCAAGAAGTGATTTCAGCACATCCCAGTTACCTGAGCGCGACGGGAAATCTTGAAAGATGTCCATCGCTGCCCATTCAGGATTGCCCATCAACTCGACTGCCCCTTTCCACTGATGATCTTCAATTGCTAAGAAATAAATGAATCCATCGCGGCACTGAAACACATCTTGCGGGATCAGGCGAAAGCCAAGACGCGACGCGACACTATGATCATACGGCCAGGAGATATAGTTATTCTCCATAATCGCCACGAGACATTCTTGCACGGAAACGTCAACATGCTGGCCCTTGCCGGAACGAAAGCGACCAAAGAGAGCCGCTAACGACCCATTGGCAGCATTCACTCCGCCTTGGAAGCCCGCTTGATGGCCAAAGGTTTTCAGTGGTGGCATATCAGGACGACCGGACACCCCACCAAGGTAGACAATGCCACCAGCGCTCCACATGGTCAGCTCTTGGGCATGGAGGTCGCGGTTTGGCCCCGTCAGTCCAAACGGCGTGATTGACGTCATCACTACCCGTGGGTTCACCTGACGCAAGGTGTCATAATCCATCCCCACCGAGGCCATACGGGTCGGATGATAGTTATGAATCACCAGGTCAGCATCTTTCACCAAGCGGTGAAAAATCTCTTGGCCTTTCGGCGCCTCGAGATTGAGTGTCACTCCAAGTTTGTTGGTATTGAGATACAGAAAGGTACCACTTTTTTCTGGATGTGGAACGTTACCAGGGTACGGTCCACGCCGACGCGACGCATCGCCACTCGGAGACTCAATCTTGATGACCTCCGCTCCGAGATCAGCCATCAACTTTGCGGCATAGGGTGCTGACACCATGTTACCGCACTCGATAACACGAATACCATGGAGCGGCCCTGAAGATTGGGGGTTAGGGGTTGGAGGTTGGGTATTAGCCATGGAGAGTTTTTTCCTTTTTCATTTCTCATTCCGCATTCTACATTCCGCATTCCGCATTAGTACCGTGCCATTCCCGGCTCGACCTCAAGCGCCCACGCGTCGATGCCACCAGCCAGATTTGCCACTTTGGTAAAATCACGCTGGGCCAGGAACTGCGCAACACGTAAGCTGCGCACGCCATGATGACAATACACAATAATTTCCTTGTCAGGATCGAGTTCATGCACGCGCCCAGGAATTTCACCCATCGGAATATGCACCGCGCCAGGCAGTTGTACAATCGCGACTTCTTCTGGTTCACGAACATCAAGCAAAACAGGCTGATCCCCTTTGTCGAGTCGCGCCTTTAAGTCTCGGGAACGAATCTCACTCACCATAGAGTTTTCATCTTTCTGTACAGGCTCTCGTTGTAATAGCCGTGGTTGCACGCATGTCCCAAGCATCGCAAGAATGCTGACTAGCAGAATTGCGCCCCATACATATGAACGCAAGCAGAGCCTCCTTCATTTTCCGACTTTGGACCTTGGACTTTGGACCTTAGACTTGCCCTTCCGCTTTGACTCCTGAATAGCAGGTCTGATAGTAGACAACCGGTCCATTGCTCGCAAGTATTCGCGAGCGCATCTCGAACAAAGGAGGAGTAACGTATGGCAGAATCAGAACGCTGGCAAAAAGGGGCGGCAAAGATGAAGGAACTCTTTGGCCGTGAACCGCAGCCCGGACAAATGCAGGAAGATTTCCTCAAGATCACGGTTGAGAACTTGTTTGGCGACGTTTGGGGTCGGCCAGGCTTGGAACTGCGTGAACGATCGATGATCACTGTCGCTGCACTGACAGTGCTGGCGCGCGAACGTGAGTTGAAAGTCCATCTTCGCGGGGCACTCAATGCTGGCATCAGCCGCGACAAGATCAACGAGATCATGATTCACCTCGCGCATTACGGCGGCTGGCCGACCGGTGTGAACGGCTTGCGTATCGCGAAAGAACTGTTTGATGAGATTGATGCGAAGAAGTAAGTAGCCGTCAGCCGTCAGCTCTCAGCTTTCAGCTACTGAGGTAATCTACACTTCGCCCTTTTAGGCTGACGGCTGACGGCTGATCGCTGATCGCTGATAGCTTTGGAGAGACTTTATGACCGACTACACCATCAAAGACAAAGTTGCCATCGTTGGCATAGGCGAGACACGCTACTACAAAGCTGGGCAATCACCAGTGAGCGAGTTTCAACTCGCCCTCGAAGCGATTCAGAAAGCCGTGGCTGATGCTGGATTACAGGTCGAAGATATCGATGGATTTGCCTCGTATAGCGATGACCGCAATGACCCGGTTCGTCTTGCGGCAGCACTCGGCGTTCCGCAGATTCAGTTTTCCAACATGCACTGGGGTGGCGGCGGCGGTGGCGTCGCTGGTGCCGTCGGCAATGCTGCAGCAGCGGTTGTCGCAGGTTATGCCAAGCATGTAGTTGCGTTCCGAGCTTTAGCCCAAGGACAGTTTGGTCGCTTTGGCCAAGGTCATGCTGGTGCACGCGTCCGCGGCCCAATGGCCTACTCGATGCCATACGGCTTGATGTCGCCGGCGCAGATGTTCGCGATGCGTACGCAGCGGTTCATGTATGAACACAACATCAGCCAAGAGGCACTGTGCGGTATCGCCTTGGCGTCATATAAACATGCACAACAAAACCCTCGTGCAATTATGTATGGTCGTCCGCTCACACGCGAGTCGTACTACAACTCACGCTGGATCGTCGAACCATTTCATCTGTTTGACTGCTGTTTAGAGAATGATGGTGCAGCTGCTGTTATTCTTACCACCACCGAACGCGCTCGGGACCTCAAACAAAAGCCAGTCTATCTCATGGCTGCCGCGCAAGGCTCAGGCTATCGTCAATGGACAGCCGCACATAACGATCCCGATTATGCAACCTCGAACTTCAAGACCCTCGCACCACGTTTATTTGGTATGGCTGGCATTACTCCCAAAGACGTTGATGTCGCGCAAGTCTACGAGAATTTCACTGGCGGTGTGTTAATGAGCCTGGTTGAACACGGACTGTGCTCAGCCGAAGAAGCCGAAGCCTTTTGCACCAACGGCAACCTCGAATGGCCCAATGGCGGACTGCCGTTGAACACTAGTGGCGGCAATCTCGCTGAAGCCTACATGCACGGTCTCGAACTCGTCCTTGAAGGCGTCCGGCAAATGCGCGGAACGTCGACTTGCCAAGTGAAAGACGCGCAGGTTTGTCTCGTTGCCGCCGGACCAATGGTCGCGCCGGTGAGTGATTTGTTGCTGAGAAACTAAACGTAAAGCGTAAAACGTAATACGTAACCACTCTGAAAAATAATACGTAATGCGTAATCCGTAACCACCTCCCCTCCCCTTTTACGCATTACGCATTACGTATTACGTCCGCAAGTTCACACGGAAGGAATTATCGTATGTCGGTTGAGCATGTTACCACCGTTTCCTACCTCCCCGAAGGCATGCCGCTCCCTGCACCAATGCCTGATGGGCTCGATGCGCCATTTTGGGAGGGCACGAAACAGCACAAGCTGTTGGTTCAACGCTGCAAAACCTGCGGCTCGTTTCAGTTCGGTCCAGAGTGGATTTGCCATAAGTGTCGCTCTGGAGAACTGTCGTGGGTTGAGAGTTCAGGTCGCGGTAAGGTGTATGCCTTTGAACGGGTGTGGCATCCAGTGCACAAAGCTCTCAAAGAGCGTGGCCCCTATTTGATCGTTCTGGTGGAGCTGCCAGATGCCGGTAATGTTCGCATGGTCGGTAACTTACTTGGTGATCCACAACAGGATGTGAAGATTGGTGATAGTGTTGAGGTTGTGTGGGAAGATCATACTGATGTGACGTTGGTGCAATGGCAGCGTATTTAATACAGGGAGCAATTGTTTGGCCATTGCTCCTCACTTGCGACCCTCACCCTAGCCCTCTCCCAGCCAGGGAGAGGGCAACACGAGCAGAGCGAGTGTGGGTGAGGGTAGTAACCAAGATACTCCCCACTAAAGGCAGCGTTTATCTCAACAGCAAAGAGTAACCATAGTGATCATCACCTCCCACCGCGGCGCCGGTTCTCTCGAACCAGAAAACACTCTACGTGCGATGCATCGCGCGATTGCCCTTGGGGTCGATCAGATTGAAACTGACGTCCAACTCACCAAGGACGGCCACTTAATCCTGATGCACGATCCGACCGTTGATCGCACGACCAATGGCACTGGGAAAATTGCCGAACTGACCTTCGCTGAAATCCGACAACTGGATGCAGGACTCGGAGAATGTGTTCCAACACTCGAAGAGACGCTTGCGATCACCCGTGGGAAAGTCGTACTGCAAATAGAACTCAAAGGACCTGGAACCGCCCTTCCTGTCGTCCACGCCGTAGAAGCCGCCAATGCCGTCGATCAAGTTATCCTGACATCCTTCAAGCATCAGTGGCTCATCGAAGCGCTCATGCAAAATCCCAAGCTCCGCACCGGTGCACTCTGGGGTCGCTTGCCCGCGGACGTTGTTCAGCAGACCAAACAACTTGGCCTCCATGCGCTCCATATCTGGCATGAATGGATAGATCAACAGCTTGTGAGTGATGCCCATCAACTCGGCTTATTCGTCCGTGCCTGGAACACTGATAAAGAAGAGGACATGCGTCGGTTAATCAACCTCGGCGTTGATGCGATTGGTTCGGACCGACCTGACGTTTTGCTTAATGTATGTCAGCAGATGGGCGTGCGATGAATTGCGGATTGCGGATTGGCGATTGCGGATTATAAGAGTTGCGGCCAAAATCCGCTCTCTTCCGCAATGCGAAATCCGCATTCTACAATTGCCTTATCTTTCCGGGGCAATCTCCTCCAACGTTCGCCCACTCGTTTCGGGAAACGTCAGCATCACAAGCAGAGGTCCTAATACCGCGAGTGCTGCTAATAGCGAGATCGCTTCCCAGTGCGATCCTAAGATGCTGTATAGCATCGATTCAAGTGCAAGCCCGAGGCTCCCACCGATTGTCGCCACAACGACTCGTGCCCCAGCAGCAGTCGAACGATAGGACGTCGGGAATAACTCAGCTCCATATGCCGCAACGGTCACATTGCCGCCAAGCAGCATAAAGCTCATCAATATCCAAAGCGGGACGACAAACGTTGCTGACGAATTGTAATAGGCCAGCGTAAAGATCACTTCTCCAAGTAAGAAACCAACAGTGACATACTTACGTCCGACACGATCACTGAGCCAGCCAGCAAATGTATTCCCCACGACCGCAAATGCACCGCCAAGAACAGTGAGCAGTCCGACCCCACTTGGCGTCCATCCATGTACATCTTGTAAATACTTTGGGCCGAAAAATCCGGCAGCGGACTCTGTCACCGCGAGTACGAACACCACAGCAGATAGTGACGCCATACGTGCTGGATACATGCGCATGAGATGAAACAGCGGCATCAGCGCATGTTCAGACTGACCAGTATTAGTGCGTTGTTGTTGATATTCGGTGAATCGTTCGGTCTCCGGTAATGTGCGACGCCACTGCGCAACTAAGAGCAACGGAACAAGACCAACCAGATAGAGCCCACGCCAGCCGTGCTCAAGATGCCCAACCAAAGCAAAGAGCAGCGCCGCTAAGCCAGCGCCGCAAGATTCAATCGCTGCAAACGCACCAATGCCCCAACCACGGACAGCAGGATTAAACTCTTCAGCAATAACCACGACCGCAAGGAGAGCCTCAGCAACAGCAAAAGTACGTGCGAGAAACTGGCAAGCAACAAACAAGCGCGCATCTGAGGCAAACGCCGTCAGCCCAGTAAACACGGTGTACGCGAGGATCGTAAACAACAACACCCGACGCCGACCAATGCGATCGGCAACCAGCGTAACAAAGAAGGCCGGTAACGCCCCAAAGCGAACGATCGACCCTAACAAGCCAAGTTGGGATTCTTCGATCGCAAGCCCTGCCTGAATTTGCTTCAGCGCCAGCGTAAACAAGTAGAGATCGTACTGCTCAAAGAACGACACTGCCGCAACGAGCCCAAGGACGCGCCACTGGCGGCGGGTCAGTTCTGGTGGTCGACCAATAAAGAACGCAAGCTTAAACCAGAATGGTCGATAGCCACGCGCGTCGTCCCTCTGCTCCGAGATCGACTCTTCCTTACGAGCGGGAGTTGAAGCGTGCGACACGTTACACGCCACCAAACTGAATCAACTCGATCACCGTCCCATCAGGATCAGTAAAACACACAAACGCATCCTTCCCACCCGAGCCGTTGGGAATGAGCTGCGGATCAGAGAAAAATTCTACTCCAGCGATATTCGCTGCTTTTACTTTGTCACACACGGCTTGCAATGCGTCGGTCACCAAAGCGATACGGGCCATACCGGCATGATAGAGATGCGGATAAGCTCGGCCTTCGGTCTTCGGGGTTTTCCATTCAATCAGATCAAGACGTGTCGAACGGCGATCATCTCCGACTTGCATGAGCACCGCACGACCACGCAGTTGTGGAATTTTCAATCCCCGTTCCAGATACTTGTTCCCGACTTCACCAAGGTCACGCACGATCTTGAAACCCAAGAGTTGGTAAAAAGCGAGCGACCGCTCGAAGTCGGTGACGTTCACGTTAATATGGTAGATGCCTTTGACCATCTTTGCCCTTCCTGTGTGAGCAGTGAATCTCGCAAGGGTTCTCAATTGTTTGAGAAGGAACCGGGGAAACGGAGAATCGGGGAATCGGTGCAGAAGAATGGAGGGGCGGTCTCCGATTCTCCCCATCTCCGGTTCTCCGATTCTTCATCCTTTTAAGAGAACGACGCCATCCCTCACCGCTGGTGCTCCCTCAGCGTTACGAACTTCAAAACACACCGCATCGCCGTCAGCAGTTTTTTCCCGCGAGAGTATTCGCACGGTGATTTCCGAGGGCATCATGACCATAGCATTGAACCGACCTGCAATGCGCCGCACTTGAGAGGGCTCACAGCTCGCTTCGAGTTTGACAACCTGTGATACCGCCAGTGCCAAGGTGGCAGTCCCATGCAGGATCAAACCTGGTAAGCCAGCCCGATCTGCCACAGCGGTATCGGTATGGACTGGATTCCAGATATGCGCGCACTCCGTATACACGTGCGCAGCCAATGCAGAGATTGGTATTTTCACTTCATGTCGTGCTGTGGCACCGGTCGCAGCCGCAGACGGAAGTGGCGGGATTTCCGTCGCCGGTCGATTTGGTCCGGTCACCGCCACATCACGAAACAGACCGCCTTGCCAGGTGGTAGACACGAGTTTTCCATGCGCATCGACAGTATCGAGACGCATCACCTGAAACGCACCAGGTTCACGCTGCTCGACGCCAACAATCGTCGCACGGGTTGTGAGCCGATCTCCAGGTCGCGCACTACGATGAAGAATGACATCATGCGTAGCATGGACTGAGCGAATAGCCTCGTCCATCGTCAATCCCATGGTTTCGGCTTGCGCACGCATGGCCAAAACAGTGGGCCATTCGACACACACGGGAAACAGCGGATGCCCGATAATACTCTGCGGACGTAGCGTATCCAGATAGCAGGGTAAGGTGTCACCAAGCCCCGCGGCATAGGCCATTAACCAACGCGCATCGACATCATGGACGATGGGATCTGCAGTCGCACCAATAGTTGATGAATTGAGTGGCATAGAACCTCCATAACGGGAACAGTAGTCAGCAGTCAGCAGGGAAAACCAATGATGAAGGCAGAACGCAGAACGATGAACGGCAGACAAGAAACAGGAGTATACGTTTTCATTCATCGTTCATCATTCATCGTTTTCTCCTCCGACAAGCCTCAAGCCTCTAGCCTCACCATATAGACTTTAAACCTTGCACTTTAAACTCATCCTGTCAGTGTCCCCCTGCCTTCTCCGCTCCCAGACCCGTATTCGCCCGCACCAGTAGTTCAGCAAACTTCTCTTCCGCAGTAGGTTCACGAGTCAGCAATGTTCCGATGACCGCACCAAGGAACCCTAACGGGATACTCACAATCCCTGGATTCTCAAGCGGAAAAATTGCCTCTGCTTTCATGAAGCTTGGACCGATGAGAATGAGGAGAATCGAGGCAGCAAGCCCGGTGGCTAATCCAGCAACTGCTCCTGTGGTATTAAACCGTTTCCAAAATAGCGAAAAAATAATCACAGGCAGATTGGCTGAGGCAGCAACAGCAAAAGCCAACGCAACCAGGAATGCCACATTCGCAGTAGGTCCAAGCAAAATGGCAATGGCAATGGCAATCGCTCCCACGACAAACGCGGTGATGCGCGCGACTCGGACCTCTTCGCCAGGGCTTCGTTCTCTGCCATGATGCAGCACGTTGGTGTAAAAATCATGGGCAAAAGACGTTGATGCACTGATAGTGAGTCCAGCGACAACCGCAAGGATCGTAGCAAAAGCAATCGCCGCGACGAACGCAAAGAACACCTCGCCACCTAACGTCTGTGCCAGTAACGGTGCACTCATGTTGGTGCCGCCGTTGGCCGCAATCACGTCGCGTCCGACAATAGTCGCTGCCCCAAATCCGAGGAACGTCGTCATGATATAGAAACTGCCAATCAGTGCCATTGCCCACACCACACTGATGCGCGCCGTCTTTGCATCGGGCACGGTGTAAAACCGCACTAAGATATGTGGCAATCCTGCCGTGCCGAAGATCAAAGCCAAACTCAGCGAGATGAGGTCGAGCGCTCCGTATGGCGGCTTGAATCGCAACCCAGGCTGGAGAAAGTCCTTTGTTACCTGGACTCCGTTCTCGGTATATGTCACATGACCAATGGCGTCGAAGAATTTACTAAAGCTAAAGTCAAAGTGCGCCAAGACGAGAATGCTGAGGAGAACCGTGCCAGCCATCAAGAGAACTGCCTTAATGATCTGCACCCACGTCGTCGCCAGCATGCCGCCAAACACCACATAGGTAACCATCAGCACCCCTACCCCGATGACAGCGGTGTGATAGGTAATGCCCGAGTCTTTCAGCAACAACGCTACGAGCGCACCCGCACCAACCATCTGCGCAATCATATAGAAGGTACTGACAGTGAGTGTACTAAGGGCGGCCATCGCGCGTACCGGGCGCGGACTCAAGCGATAGGCCAGCACGTCAGCCATCGTATATTTGCCGGCATTGCGGAGCGGCTCTGCGACAATGAGCAGTACGGTGAGATAGGCGACCAGCCAGCCGACCGAATACATAAAGCCATCGTACCCTTGGAACGCAATGATCCCAGCGATGCCAAGAAACGACGCCGCGCTCATATAATCACCAGCGACGGCCACGCCATTCTGCCACGCAGTCATGCGGCGACCTGCAGCAAAGAACGAATTCGCACCAGTGGCCTGTCGCGCAGACCAATAGGTAATCCCTAGGGTCACGATGATGAACACAAGAAACATGATTAAAGCTGTGGACATAACATTTAGTTTTGAGCTTAAGGTTTAACGTTTGTCACTTTGGGACTAGGGGCTAGAGGCTTGGGGCTTGTTAAGAGGACAGTTCAAAGTTCAAAGTTTAAGGTCCATATTATGGGGCTGGAGATTAGTTTTCTTACACAAGTCTCAAGCCTCTAGTCTCAAGCCTCAAAGCTCTCTTTCCCCTAACGCCTCGCCTTATCAACCACATCCTTCGCCATCTCATCGAACCGCCCAGCAGCACGTAGGTACATCGCCGCCAGAATCCAGGCCATGAAGAACTGCGATAGCGCAAACACGTAGGCAAGGTTCACGACGCCGAGGACTTTCGTTTCCATGAGGTGTGGGGCATACCCCACAAGGATGGGAAGCGCAAAATAATAGACCAGAAAGAAGATGGTTGCCGGAACAATAAACTTGCGCTTCGCATCGAGGAGCGCTTTAAACTCGTCCAGCGCTGCGACACGCTCCCATTGGGTGCTTGAGATCATCCCCTGAGGGTGTTCATCGACAAGTGGCGATTGGTCTCGCCGCTGTTCTGTCGCGCTCATGCATGCACCGCCGGTCGTTTATTTGCCCACGGTTTGGCTTGCTCAAGTTGTGCGGCGATACGAATCAGTAAATCCTCACGTCCATACGCAGCCACCAGATGGACACCTATCGGTAGTCCTTCTTTACTCCAATGTAACGGTAAAGAGATCGCGGGCTGTCCGGTCTGATTAAACGCTGGAGTAAAGGGAATAATCGTCTCAGTTCTTCGCGCAGCTGCTAGGGGATCACTCCGTGTCGAAACAAACTGCCCAAGCGGTGGAGGTGGTTCAGCCAATGTAGGAGTGAGAAGGAGATCAAATCCTTCGTTCCACCACGCCACGATGCGTCGAGTATCCGCTTGCAGCCAGGTCACGGCTTCAACATACTGTGCCGCAGTTTTCGTCCGCCCAATCTCCGCAATCGTCCAGTTATGCAGCTCAAGATCATCAGCGGTTACTGGTCGCCCGACCCGCTTACTCCACCCTTCAACAACTGCGGCTACCGAACTCGCGACCAAGGTCCACACATGCGCAAACCGTTCGTGATTATTGTCAAGGGTTTTGGGGTAGGACTCTTCAACATGATGGCCGAGGGATTCCAGCAGGCGAGCCGTCTCTGTCACTGCAGCGACACAATCAGGGTGGACCTTAATAGCGCCGCCTGCTGCCGTCGTCATTAGCCCGATGCGTAATTTTCCCAGCTCAGCACCAACTTCCTGCAAAAATGGTCGGGCTGGCGGTGGCGCAAAATAGGGATCACCCGGCATGGCTCCAGCAACAATATCAAGGATCGCTGCCGAGTCACGAACAGATCGACTCACTACATGTTCGACGGCCAACCCAGCCCACAGCTCACCATAGTCCGGTCCCCACGACAAACGACCACGCGACGGTTTGAGTCCAACAAGGCCACACTCACTCGCAGGGATACGAATCGAGCCACCGCCATCGTTAGCGTGCGCGACAGGAACCATCCCAGACGCCACCGCACCGGCTGAGCCACCACTGGAACCACCAGTTGAACGTGTAGGATCCCATGGGTTTCTACTTGGGCCGTATGCTACAGGTTCAGTGGTCGGTAATGTACCAAATTCCGGGGTATTGGTTTTTCCCAAGAAGATGAACCCAGCCGCACGTAACTTCGCTGCCATATAGGTATCTTCTTTTTCCACCCAGCCCGCATTTTTGGCAAAGCGACAGCCCTCATGGTACGGATCACCAGCGGAATGACAGCCAAGGTCTTTCAAGAGAAACGGCACGCCACGAAACGGGCCAGTGGCAAGGGTCGGCGCGTTTGCTTGTAACCGGGCCTTTTCAAAGAGTGGGGTAATGACGGCATTCAGTTGCGGATTCAGCTTTTCGACTCGTGCAATCGCCCGATCGACGAGTTCGATGGGTTTCAGTTCACCACGACGTACCAGATCAGCCTGCGCCATTGCATCGAGAGCAGCAAGTTCATCAGCCATCGCTTTCCCTCCTTTGATGAATTGCTCTCTCTCGTAGCAGAAACACGCGCACAGTGCACCAGTGGCTACTGAGCACGCTTTGTCCTCAAAGGAAGTTTATAGATGTAGGCCGGAATAAGCCAAGCGTTTCCGGCACCGGTTACCCCACTGGCCGTTCGACCAAGTGAATCAACATGCCATGCAGATTTTTGGGATGGATAAAAGCGATGTGAGACCGACGTGAACCTGGCCGTCCAACTGTATCAATGAGCGTATGTCCAGCCTGAGCGAGAGTCTCTAGCGCTTGACTAATATTTTTCACCTTGAGTGCGACATGATGCAGTCCCGGCCCACGTGTCGCAATAAAGCGAGCAATTGCGCTACGATCTTGTTTGGTGTTGCCAGCCTGTCCGTGTTGGATTTGCACACTGAGCTGCGGATCGAGGTCTTGCAAAAATTCCAGTTCACAATCACCAACGGTAATGAAGGCAACGCGCACTCCACCGATCGGCTGTGCCGGTCGCGTATGATAGACAACACCATACTTATCTGAGGTAAAGCTCTCGACTGCGAGTTGGACCTCCATATCAGTTTGTGTACTTTCGAGTGCGTACCCCAGACGATGAGAGAACACATCAATCGCAGTCGTATTGTCACTACTAGCGATGCCAATATGGTCGATACGCTCCACCCATCCAGCAGGTGAGGGTTGCACGTGGAGCGGCTCAGACAGATAGGTCAGGACATGGGCGGTTGCAGGTGCATGCAGTAACAACCGACGGGTGCCTCCGAGTCCTACTTGAGGCGTAGTCGTATCAGAGAGTCCTTTTGAGGCCACGAACGCTGTTGCCGCCGGGAAGTCATCTACCTGCAAGGCAATATGATGCACTCCAGCCTTCGCCGGACCACCGAGAAACGGATCATCAGGAGCAAACAGGGCAAACGCACTCTCACCAACACTGAGAACGGGTGCTGTACGTTGACTATCACCTACAGTGCAGTCAGTGCGATGGAGATCAAAGTCACGAACAAGGGTCGCCGCTGTTGCTTCAACATCCGTCACAACGAACGCCACATACGCCAAGCCATTCCCGAGCATAATCATCCTCCAACCCTTTTGGCTGAGAGATTCAACACGCAATGCGTGTTAATTGCAACTACAATGACCCAATCCCCCAGCGAATGCCACGACGCAGTAACTCATAGTAAACTGGTAACTCCCACGCACAGCGTTCAACCGAACACACGGGCATGATCGGTTGCATGTCGTACTTGCCGCGACAGTGGCCGAGTGTCAGGTACAATACCTCACCTGCGCCATACGGATGGAGATAGAACTGTGGTCGTGACTCGTCTTTGTCCCAGTCTTCTCGTACGTAGCCCGTCGCTTTGGTTGTGTAACGCGACTCCAATAAGGTGTGAACTTTTCCGAAATACTCGCAGTAGTACGGCTCGTCGTACACGTCGAACGCTTGAATGCCGCGTACCAGCGGATGCATCGGGTCTGACACCGTCACATGAAAGTTTTGTTGTGGCGGATGGGCAATGAAACGACTGCCAAGCAACTCCATGAACTTCGGAGCTCTGTCCGGCGTATCGGCGGCACCAGGGATGGTAATATCGCCAACTTTCCGTTCTGGACCGACAAACTCGACTAAGGCATTGGTAGCGTGTAGCGCAAACCAACGCTTGCCGTTGGTCAGAAACTGCTTCAGCCCTTCCTGTTGCTCGGGTGCCGGAGCGACATTACATGTGTATGTCACTAAGAGCTGAGATTGGTTGATAGCGTCGAGGTCGCGATAATCCTCCCCAACTCTCACCATCACATCTTCGTGCTCAGCCAAGAGCTTCAGTAACTCTAAGCGAGCGAAATTGGTGTCGTGAAATCTGGCGTTACAGATCAGATAGACATCAATGCGATTGTTGGTGGTCATGACTTATCTCTCTTCCTTCCCTTTTTACGAGGAGATGTCCCGCTTCTTTGTGAACGCTGTTTCGCTGGGGGCTCTTCAGGCGACTGGGCAAGTTGATAGAACTCATGAAGTTTGCTCTGGAGCAGCTTTTTGTCAGGCAGTTGAGTTTGATACTCGGCAATGAGTGTAGGCGATAGAGAGCGACTGAGAGCGTATTCGACAACCTCGTTGTCCTTGGTGGCGCACAGGAGCACCCCAATAGACGGGCGCTCGTGAGGTTTGCGCACATCGCGATCCAAGGCTTCAAGGTAGAACTCTAACTTGCCAAGATGCTCAGGTTCAAACCGATTCACTTTTAATTCAATAGCTACCAGGCTGTTCAAACCTCGATGGAAGAAGAGAAGGTCCAGAGAAAAATCTCGTCCGCCGACTTGGACGGGATATTCGGAACCAACAAAGCAGAAATCCCGGCCTAGTTCGATGAGGAAATCCTTCAATTTAGCTATGAGGCTGCGGTGCAGATCGGCCTCGGAGTGATCTTGAGGCAACTGGAGAAACTCAACAACGTAGGCATCTTTAAAGACATCCACTGCTTCCGGATGAGAGTTTCGTAGTGCAGCCGCAGCTTTTGGCGGGTTTAGAATAGTGCGCTCGAACAAAGCGCTCTGGAGCTGACGCTCGAGTTCACGTTTTCCCCATCGTTCACGCTGAGTTAAGTGAAGGTAAAACTCACGCTCCTCGGGGCGTTTGGCACGACTCAGAATAAGCAAATTGTGCGTCCACGGTAATTCTCTCACCAGTGGCGAGAGTTTTGGCTCGTCGCGATAGGTCTCATAAAATTGGCGCATCCGCCAAAGGTTTTGAGGGGAAAACCCACGCAAGTTAAGATGAGCTGACCGTATGTAGGCAGCAAGAGATGAAATGGTGGATTTTCCCCATCCATCAACATCAATTCGCTGGCTAATGTACTCGCCTACCTGCCAGTACAAATCAATCAACTCAGTATTGACGGCACGAAAGGCACGTTGGCGGGCCTGCTGGATAAGATCAACAACTTCAGCAAATGAGACGGCAAGCGAAGTTGAGGTAACCTTACGCGAGGAAGAGCCTTGCCGCTTCTTCATGACATCCTCTCCGTTTCCCTTAACCCTACTTGTCTACAGCAACTCGCCCAGCTCTCATTGTCCAGTCAGCGCTTGGACAATTTCGAGATCTGGAAAGACTAACGGCACGCAAGGGTTACCCTGTCACATTAATCACGCTACTGCGACTTCCCTTCTTCACTTCGATACGCATCGGCATAGCGGCAGCGACTTCTTCGACGTGGGTAATGATCCCAACCATGCGCCCTTCCTCGCCACGCAACTCTTGTAGCGTTTCGGTCACAAGCTGTACGCCTTCACGGTCTAACGTACCGAAACCTTCATCGAGAATGAGACATTCGGTCGAGGTACGAGCGGCTTTGCCTGTGGCAAGTTCACGGAAGCCTTGCGAGAGAGCAAGGGCAATGGCTAATGAGGCGAGGAACGTTTCACCTCCTGACAGTGAGTGGGTCGGTCGCTCGCGTTTGTTGTCTTCATGATCAACAATGAGCAGTTCAATCGCTCGGCGTTTATAGGCAATATCGAAGGAATAGCGACCGTGTGTGAGGCGCTGCAAATGCAATGTCGCATCGCGCATCAGCGCTTCCACGGCTTCCTGCGAGAGAAAATCGGTGAACTCGGATCCCAACAACTTGTGTAGATCAGTCGCTAACCGTCCTTCGGTGTCGGCGGCGCGCAGTTTTTCTTCCTCTTGGCCCTTTTCCGCACATCGCCGTTCGAGTTCTGCAACTTCAGCTTCCAGCCGACTGCGACGCTCACGAATGGAAATCTCCTGCGCATGAATACTCGCGAACTGTTCTTTCAACCCTTGCCCATCTTCACCAATATCGGACAGCCCGGCTTTTGCTACTTCTTTCCGTAGGTCTTGGCGCGACCGACTTAGTTCTTGCTCACATTTCGTCACACCCTGTTGCGTTTCTGCTACCGCTCGCTCACGGGCGTGCAAATCCGCTCGGAGGCCCGCCACGGATCGGTCCTGTTTTCCTTGTTCATCTTGTAGTGTTTTCTCTTGCTGCAAGAAAGCCGCATGCCGTTGCTGTTTCTCGGTTAGTGTCACCAGCTCGCTCTCAAGCGTAGTAAGTTCGGGTAAAATTGCGTCGGCAGCAAGGTTGAGATTGTCGCGCACGGCATGCGCTTCACGAAGAGCATGCTGTGTAGCGGCGTCTCTTTGAGAGACCAGAATACCCGCAGTTCCTTCTTGCTGGACTTTCTTGGTCTGTTCTGCCGCCAGAGCCGATTCAAGTGCACGTTGTTGTTGCTCTGTCGTTTCCACTTGTTGTTCGATCTGAACAAGCCGTTGCCGCCGCGCAGTTAATGTGGACTCTGGATCATCGCCAGTCTTTAGGAATGCAGCGAGGGTCTGAGCCAATTCGGCAATCTGAGCGTTGTTCGTCTCCAGCTGAACTGTCAGACTACGTAGAGCCTCCTGCAGAGCCGCTTCTTCCTTCTGTCCCTGTTCTCGTTGCCGGGTCAGCGCTAGTTTCTCTTTCTCCGCAGTTTGCGCCTTTCCTTCGGCCTCTTTGACTGCGGCGACAAGAGTTTGCCGTTGTTGCTGTACGCTAGCGAGCGCAGTCGCTAGGGATGCAAATCCTGGGAAACGACTCACAAACCCTTCCTGCGTTTCCTGGCGCTTCTGTACACGTATAGCAAGCTCTCGTTCAATCGACTCTGTCTTGGTGACTGCGGCTGCGACAGTCGCGTGAGATTTTTGCAGTGCTTGACGTACGCTCTGTGCTGCAGCCTTGGTGGTCTCCACTGAGCGTTGTAGGGTCCCGAGATCACCCATTGCTAACTCGGATATTTCCGGTACTCGTTGAACTGTGACTTCACACACCGGGCACGCCTCACCAACATGCAACGAGGCGCGCAAATGCTCGACTTCATAGCGGCGGCGGGTTTCCTCCAAGTCACGCACTGCGTTTTTTTCTCGCTGTTCCGCTTGTGCAAGGGCACTGTGCTGCTGCTGCAGTTCTTGCTCTGTGACTACTGCTGCAGCACGCGCGTCCTCACATTCCTTCACAAGTCGTTTCTCTTCGCGGACCGCTTCTTGTAACGCTTTTCCCAGTACGTTCGCTTCGTCTTCTAAACGTGCCTTTTCTTGTTCTTCTTCTCGCAAGCGCTCGCGTTGCTGCTGCAAGGTCCGAAGTTCCTGGTCTTTTGTTTCTTCTTGTTGACGATGAGTTGCGAGTGCCTGCTGAACTTGCAGCAATTTTTCATTCTGCTTTTTCTCTTGTTCCTGCAATCGTTGCTGCTCGTGGTGCAACTCTTTCCATCGCTTCGCCTGGGACAACTTTTCGGTCAGAGCCGCAATATCACCGCTCTGGGCAATCTCAGCTTGTAGCGTAGCAGCATGGGCAAGTCGCTCTTGTTCTCTGGCGGCCACTTCTTGTGCTTGAGTTGCAAGCCGCTGAACAAGCGCCTCAATATCTCGCTGGAGGAGCGACAACTCTTGTTGTTTACGCTCAGTTTCGAGTTGTGCCGTATGGTACTCTCGCAAATGTCCGACTGCGCGTCGAAGCACGTCATGGCGAGTAGCGTCATACCCAAGCGCATCGCGGTCTGTAGCGATTTGCGCGAGTCTCTGAGCGAGCGACTGAAGTTCTGTCTCCTCCGCTACAAGAGTTTGCGTTGCTCGCTCCTTCTCATTCGTTCGTGTTTGCGCTTCGGCGTGCAACTCCGTCTGACGACGAACAAGTGTCATCAGAGTATCAACGCGTTGCATCAATGTTTGAAAAACCGCTTCCCGACTGGTCGTTTCAGTCAGTTGCTGCTCAAGTGTCGCAAGTTCTTGGCGGTGTTGTTCAACTCGTTCTTGGCTCACACCTGCATACTGCGAGAGGGTTTCACGTAGGGCATCTGCCCGAGCTTTGGCTTGCCCTGCAACCTCACGTGCGCGTTCGGACACACGAGCATACACACCGAGTTCAAGAATGCTCGCTAGTAATTCACGGCGATCACTTGGTTTGCTGCTGAGAAACTCCGCATAGCGCCCCTGCGGCAGAATCACCGTCTTGGTAAAGCCATCGAAGTCGAGCCCTAACAGCTCCTCAATACGGCCCGTAAGGCGTTCAGAGCCTGAGGCATCTTGAATCCATTCTTCGCCTTCGCGTTCGCTCAACCCAGACTCTGTAGTTTTTCCAGTACGACGCACAGCTCGAAACCAGCGATCGCCGACAGTAAAATCAAATGACACCTCACAGAGCGTTTCACCAGCGGAAACGACCCCTTTGGAATCCGCGCCATAGCGGGCTGTGCGTCCGTAGAGACACCAGACAATCGCATCTATCAATGACGACTTCCCGCTCGCCATCGGACCAGTAATGGCAAAAAGGTCAAGGTTAGAAAAATCGACTTCGTGCGCTTCACCACTGGCAGCACGAAAGGGCATAAAGTTTTTGAGTGTGAGTTTTTGTGGTCGCATAACTTGGGGGTTGGGGATTAGGGGTCGGGATTTGGAGAATTGAGACTTGGGGCTAGAGACTAGGGGCTTGTGGGGAAGGGACCAGTCCCCAACCCCTAACCCCCAACCCCTTTTTTATGTCTCATCCTTTGCCGTGCTTGCTTCCTGATACAATCGATCAAACAATGCTAGCAACTGAGGGTCAGGATCATTCTTGCGTTTGGTGCGGTAATAGTCGGTGAATAACTCACGTGCAGGACGATCCCCATTGCTCCGATTCGCCGATTCCCCGATTCCCCGATTCTGGGTTTCAACTTCCTCAAAGCGCATGGCGATCACACCAGGTAAGGTCCGCACCTGCTCGGCTAGCTCGAAGGCACGTTTATCAGCTTGCAAGACAACCTCTACCCATGCATCAGTAAACTCACTTGCTTGGGAAAGGATCTCCTCAGCACTCCCTGTGCGGCGTAAGAGCCACTTCCCGGCGCTTAATTCGATGGGCGTAACCATCGCTGGCTTATTGGGATGAGCTTCGATGAGACACACGCTCTTTTTGTCATCACGTTCGCCGAAATCCATTTGCAAAATTGAGCCTGCATAACGCGCTTGCGATTTCGCGCCGGGAATCACCTGCGGTTTATGCATGTGCCCGAGCGCGACATATTGCACATGGGCAGGCAGAAACGTCGAGCTGATCGGATAGACACTTGATCGCCATTCACCGCCACCGAACTCACATTCAGAGAGATGAGCGTGCGCAAGCATCACTGTCACAGCGTTCCGATCCTGTCGCTTCATTGCTTCTTCGAGTGCCCGAAAGTAGTCCTGTACTTTGCTCTGATACGTCGCAAGGCGGACATCTTCTGACGCGCCGGCACCTTCGGCTGCAGTTAAGACTGCATGCGGCGACAAATACGGTAGACAGCCCACTAAGGCTTTTTCTTTTCCCTCCCGCGACGGGATCGGCACAATGAGTGAAGAAAGATCTTCGCCAAAGTCAGCCACGACATGGACTTGCACGAGATCACCCAATGGCTTGAGCGTCCGTAAGCGATACGGGTCGTCATGATTACCAGGGATCATTACTGACGGAATTTGCGCCCGAGCAAAATCAGCAAGGGTCTGCGCTACTAATTCTTCGGCTTCAAGCGGTGGGCGACGTTCGTGAAAGACATCGCCAGTAATGAGCACCGCATCAACCTGCTCGCGTTTGGCAATGTCGACAATCTCAGCAAAAACGGCCTGATGTTCGTCAATGCGCGAGCGGTTGCGAATCGTGCGGCCAACATGCCAGTCGGAGGTGTGAAGGAATTTCATACATCCACACCTTGGCAATAAAGTCCCCTCTCCCCTCGGGGGAGAGGGCTAGGGTGAGGGGGACTCAAGAAGAACTCTACAGCAAAAGAACAATCAGACCGAGCGATGTTCATGAACTCCTTCTCACTTTAGCCAACTTCAAATTCGGTGGTGGCATCTCGACTTCTTCCGCTCGCGTCGCCCAAGCTGGCATTGGAAAACAGACCGGCACCGGCGTCGGAATATCAGGCTGTGACACAATCATGCGGCCCGAAGTGAGAATCTTCGCTCTCTGCCGCAGTGTTGGCGGCAGGAAGCCGTATTCCGCGCGTTCCGCCTCTGCTGCGTCTAGTCGACCAACGATACGAAATGCTGGGTTAGCAACAATCCGACGTTCAACTTCTGACGCAGTTTGCTGCGCGCCAATCAAAATCGTGCCGCTGGAACGTCCACGTTCGGCGATTTCCAGCAAGCGCTCACGAATCGGTGACCAGCCATCACGCGGGGCGTAACGGTTCAATTCATCAACAACAATGAAGCACAGTGGCTCAGCCGAACCTGTGGCCTCTTTCTCTTCTTGAATCTGTTGCAGAACTGATCCCACCACAAAGCCTTTACCAACTTCGTAGAGTCCGGTGAGACTGACCACTGTCACCTGCTTCGCACGCCAGTTGATCATGTGCCGCTGGGGATCAGCATCACTCGGATCACGAATGATCGACGACATTTTCTCTTCAGTGCCATAGAGGCGCCGCATAAAGGCGCCAATGGTACCGGAGGCTTGGTTCGTTGAGGACGCAATTGCTTCAATGGCACCAATTAACGAACGGAAGTCACGAATCTCTTGTGGTGGTTCAACTGCACTTTCCTCGCCGTCCTCTTCCCCTTTTCCACTCTTCCTTTTCCTAAGTTGCAGAAAGACGCTTGCACCGTTCGGATCGGTTTTCTCCGCTTCTTCCGCTGCCTCACTTAAACGACGCTCTACTTGATACACTAAGGTCGAGAGTAGCGAAGAATCTTCGCTCGCATCGGTAAACAAGTAGCGTAGCAAATGATCGCGGCAGAAACTGCGTACGGTCCAGAAATATGGCGTCACTTCATCGGCTTTACGCGCTCCAACGCGCGGCTGAATCGGGCCATTGCCATTGTCCACGGGCGGGACATAGAACTGCACCGAATCAAACGCCTCAGCCGGCAGTTCCATCATTTCGTATTCGGCGATATCACCAGGACTTAACTGGTTGTTCTTCTTATCGAGGAACAGCAGGTCTTCGCCCTTCACATTGAAGATAATCGCATGGGTATTGGCCGGATCGCTCAATGCGCCACAATTTAACAAACTGTGCAGAAGAAAGGTCGTGTAGGTCGTCTTGGTGGCAATACCAGAGACACCGCTGATATTGATATGCGCGCCTTTGCGGCCATTGAGAAAGTCGAGATTGCCGTACACCACTTCTTTTCGTGAGAGCGCTAGCCCAAGTGGGAACTTACGCTCCATCTTGTCCATGAACAGCGCTTTGGCATATTCCTCGCCACTGACAACACGGACCTGATCACCCGGGCGAGGCGGATAGTAATATTCAGGGTCAATGCGTGTCACTCGCACATGCGCAGCAATCGAGAGTTCAACCGGTAGTCCGCGTTCGGCTTCGACGACATCAGAATCAAACGTTGACCCTTGATGGCGCGCACGGATAATGTCGACCATACCGAACAACTTGATCGGCCCAACCGGCG
The DNA here is from genome assembly GCA_016874775.1 of Deltaproteobacteria bacterium. Lineage (NCBI taxonomy): Bacteria > Pseudomonadati > Myxococcota > Myxococcia > Deltaproteobacteria bacterium. The sequence goes on along the minus strand of VGTJ01000004.1, from coordinate 46,828 downwards.
TATCGGTCTCGACCACGATCATCTCGTCCTGCTGCACCGGTTCGGTCTCATCCAACCACACCCAGAATTCGAGTGGTGTAGCGTCCTGCGTGCCGATCACTCTGCCCATTATGCCTCCCTATTGCGTCGGTCGAGCAACTCGCGTTCGATACCACGACGCACTAATTGTGGGTCACCCAACTTGTGACGCAACTGTCGTTCGAGCCCGCCAACTGGAATCAAATTCTGCGGTGCACGCGGATCTTTCGGAGCGCGAGAAGCCAGCGCCACAACTTTCACCGCCGCTTGATCGAGCAGCTCCACTGCGTTTTGCACGCCAAGTCCCACCTTTACTTCTAGCCGCACCAGCCCGGCATAGTGATGCTCAATCGGTCGTGGTTCAGCCAAGCGTAAGTAACAGGTATACACCTCAAAGCTGCGATTCTTACTACTGCCAGAGAAACGGAAGAGGGGAGTGCGGTCACCAGGTTTGAGCTTTTCAAGAATCACCGCATCTTTACCAGTGAGGTAGAGCCGTTGGATCGTTTTAATCACTCCGACAATCGATGAGCTATCCGCAAGAAACGTAAGATTACCATCAGCAAGCACTAAATGTTCTGGTCCCGACAATTTGCGGGCAATGTCGATCTCGGTTTGCCGCATTTCGGTCATCAGAGCTCGCCGCAAATCATCAGGCGTTGATTCAGGCGAGCTAATATTACGGTAGACAAGCGGCGTTTTGGTCCCATTGCCAGCTTGGACATGGACATCAGCTCCAGAATAACCACCACCAACAACAAAAAGGCGGTTAATGCTCTCCTCAACAATCGCAACGCGATGATTCACTTGCACCGCACCAGACGCATAGGAACCGAAAATCGCCAGGTAACGCCGATCCTCATCACTCACCACGGCAGGCGCATCAACCCGCATGACGCCATCAATGATCGTCGTCACTTCAGGCAAAGCCGACGGGTTAGGAGTTCGCGGTTTCCATGGTCCCTCCTCCTCTTGCCTACCAATCACTTGTGCTGTCGTCACCTCGCTGTCCACTTCACCAGGAGCCGTCATCTGGCTACCATAGTCTCCACCCCACGGGTCTAGAGAAATGCGCATCACGTTATCGTCCCTCCACCACAAGACGTGCACACGGTCTACACGAGACCTGTAAGCGATGAATCCTTGTTTACACCACTTAGTCTACCCACGCTAGATATAGGGCCCTTCTCCCGGCTCCCCTACCAGCCCTTGTGTTTCTGCCGAGGCTCAGAAACATTGCTACAATGTCGGTCATGGGGGGCTAAAACATGAGTGATGTAGATGCACTGAAAAAAGCCGCCGCCTTGGCGGCACTCGAACTTGTGACAAATAACGCAGTGGTTGGCCTTGGGTCGGGCTCGACGCTTGTGTACTTCATTCAAGAACTGGGAGTGAGAGTCCGCTCAGGCCGACTGCAAGTCGTTGGCGTTCCGACCTCATTTCAATCGCATTTCCTCGCCAAGGAAGCAGGGATACCGCTCCTCGACCCTATGGGTGTGGAACGTGTGGATATTACGGTCGATGGGGCCGATGAAATCGATCCTGCAGGAAACCTGGTGAAAGGTGGTGGCGGCGCCCACATCATGGAAAAACTCGTTGCCGCTATGGCAAAACAATTTGTTGTCGTCGCTGACGAGAGTAAGCCGGTTTCAGTACTCGGCGCACGCACGGCGGTCCCAGTAGAAGTGATTACTCCAGCTCTCGCGTTTGTGATGCAAAAAGTGCGAGAGTTCGGTGGGCAAGCGAAAATTCGCTCAAGCAACGGCAAGCTCGGGCCGGTGATGTCCGACCTTGGGCACCCGATTCTCGATGTCAAGTTTGACGCGATTACCGATGCTGCGCGACTGAATCAGCAACTCAATGCGATTCCGGGTATTGTTGGTCACGGCTTGTTTGTCGGGATGGCAGATCAGACGCTCGTCGCGTGTTCGCCACTCGACTCTCCCAAGATCGAGACACGACACTTCCGTCGGATCGGGTAGCAATTTCCTATTGCGCAGTTGAGCTGGTTAACCGCGTAAGGACCTCCGCCGTCATTCGCTCTCCACGTGCGGCTGTTTCCTCAACACGGTTCAAGACTTCAGCAATCCTTCGTAAGGAAATGACCGTTGCAACACTCGCAGCAATTAACGCAATAGTGTTGATCCAAATGCCGATCGGTATCCAGTTGTCCAGAGCTTGTGACTGTACTTCATGATGGAGGTATACGCCAGAACGACAGCAATACCTGGGTAACAAAAACTCCATACGCTAACCTTGCAAAACCATACGCAATCGGACTAAGCTTGGCCCATCCCGTAAAGGAGGAAAAACACATGGCCGAAAAAAATTATGATCGTACGACACAAGATGTTGGCAACATCTTAGCAATGGAGCACGTCAACGTTACCGTTCCAGATCAAAACATTGCATTACAATTTTATATTCAAACCCTCGGGCTCACCCGCGACCCCTACATGATGGTGGGGACAGAGAATATGTGGGTGAATATCGGTGAGCAGCAATTTCATCTTCCTACTCGGCAACCACAAGTGCTGCGCGGCCTCATCGGCCTCGTCGTTCCCGACCTCGATGGACTCAAACGTCGCTTGGAACGCGCACAGACCAAGCTTACCGGCACCTCGTTCTGCTGCGCAGAAGAGAATGGTCACATTGCTATCACCTGCCCGTGGGGTAATAAGTTTCGTGTCCACGCTCCTGGTCCGCAATTTGGTGATATGACATTAGGAATTCCCTATCTTGAGTTTATGGTCGAACCCAACTCCGCGTTAGGTGTCGCCCAGTTCTACAAGGAAATCATGCAAGCACCAACCACCTGGACGCCGGGCAAACAGGGCGCAGTGGCCTGTGTGCAAGTTGGCCGTTCACAAAAACTGATGTTTCGTGAGACCACCGCGCCGATCCCTGCCTATGATGGCCATCACATTGCCGTGTACATTGCCAACTTCTCCGGTCCACATTCCTTCTTGAAAGAACGTGGGCTCGTCTGCGAAGAAAGTGATAATCATCAGTATCGTTTCCGCGATGTTATCGATCCAGATTCAGGGCGCGTACTGTGCACGATTGAGCATGAAGTGCGTAGCATGTTCCATCCCATGTGGGGACGTGAGTTGGTGAACCGCAACGCGGGGCAAAACATTTTTGCCTATGCGCATGGCAAGGATGCGTTTGCGAGCCAGGGAACGCACGTGGGTGGAAGGTCGTAACACCGACATTCTCAGAGAGACAGGTTTGGCGCGTCAAGGGGTTAGGGGCGAAATCTCACACTGGCATTCACATTTCGTGAGTAAGGGCCTCACGGTGAGTTTTTCAAACGAAGACTTCCTGCGCGCCAGGCCGTTTCCCTATGTTTCGTTCGCTTAAAGTCTTTGCCTTCTTCCTGATCAGCGCCTTCTTGCTCAGTGCTGGCGGCTACATCGCGCTCCATATCGTACTGGGCCTGGCCAAACCGCTGCACAGTAGTGATCCAAAAACTTTTACCATCATTACTCACACGTGGTTAGCAACAGATGCCTAGCGCTACTTCTTTTACGAAAAAGCCATCTCTCAGGAACAGTTCGAAACGCGACACGTAAAAATGAGCAACGTCTGAGAGGAACATCCTGCCATCTGCTATTTTCGACACAAGAAGCGTTTTAGCGCTGGTACCAAGCCTGCGCCTTTCCATGCTTGGCGAAGGCTACTCATGGTGCCTAGTACCGTGTTTCGCAAGTTCATTCGCGGTGAAATCGTAGGGCGCGTACCACGCGCCAGTCAGTTGGCGCGCTTCGCACGCCCTACAACTGCTCACGAAGTTATGAGACACGGTACTAGTGTTGAAGGACAGGTTTAAAGTATCCCTCGATCTTGTACGTCCTGGTTTCGTGAGTGATCGTATCGATTTCCGCAAACGTCACGGACAACCAGCCATAGATGCGAGCGCCCCTCCGCAGGTCAGGAGATTTGAGGCGAAGTTCCTGTTTGAGGATCTTCCACTGCAACGGGTTTGTTAGCGCAGGGTATGTTGCTGAGAATAAACAGCGGTAGTGGAGCGTCCGGTCGATCATAACCGTGAGGGAACTCGCATAGGCTGGGAGTCCACCCGTGAATACGAGTGTGACGCCGTTAGGGGTTGTCATGGCGTCACAAAAGTTCATCTGATGTTTACCCTGATGGCTGGAGACACAACTCGCGGTGTGCTCGACCCGTAGCAGATCGTTGGCGTCAATCACGCCGTCTGTCGTGTCCTCCACATGCCCGTTGTCGTCTTCTACGATCCACCAGTGATACGAGGTCTCCGTCGTATGAAAGAATGGCGTATCGAGCTTTGGCGTAGTGATCGCCTTGCCGAGAAGGGCTTCGTCCCTGGTTACGGCATCGGCAGGCGACGAAGGCAAAATAGCCAGGAACAGCAAGACGAATCGGACGAAGAGGGATGTTCGTGTCATGGTGAAAATCTAAACTCCGTAAAGGTTGTCAGAAAAGTAGGCTGAAACCAATGACCGCCTCTTCCTATATATAATAGATGGGTTCCGTGAGAGGTTTGGCTCTATGTTTCCCGCGGCAGCTTCCGATATCGGTCAGGAGACATCGACGGCGCGTGGGCAGAATTTCTGCACGCCATGCAATTTGGACTACCGGAGGTACGGACGTGGATCGCGGCCTTCTCTAAGCATACTTAGAAGCTGTTGTGCCGATCTGCCCTTACGACAGTCATCGGTGTTCTCAATAACTCCCTATTCGCGGAAAGGTAAGGAGGTCCCTGTGGAGTTCATCATTTTCTGGCAGAGGTTCGTTCTCAGCCTATTCGTTGTCGGAATCTTGTCGTTCACACTCGTTCCACTCCTCTTCGGAAAAGAAGCCATTGACGGTGCGACAGATATCGCGATCGTCTGCATCGGTGGTGCTTTATTCGCCGTGCTCTGGCAGATGGTGCGGCGTATCCGAGGCAGCGCACGGGATCCCGAGCCGATTGTCTTAAGCGAGTCAGCCGTGGTTCTTGACGACAATCAGTCTCACCGAATGCAACGAGTCGAGGAGCGTACGCGAAAAGGCGTTGTCACCAGTCGTTATCAACGAGTGCTCGCTGCCGACGGCACGACGTGGGTCAAGCACGGTCCAACAGAGGAGTTTTTCGCGAATGAAGGGTGGCTATTTTCACGTGGAGAGTACCGGTACGGCAAGCAACACGGTCTCTGGCAAGACTTTCACGAGAATGGTCAACTCTCTACACAAGGCCATTTCGAGAATGGTAAAGAGGTCGGCATCTGGAAAAATTGGGACGAACACGGACACCCAGAAGAACCCGATGAGTATACCGGTGGCACCTCAGAAGACTCGAAGGAATTGGGGCTCCTCCCGAACAGGTAGCGTTACGCCTTCATATTCTTGCCGTGACTCTGGCCGACGGTCGCATTGTTCGCCACCAGTCGATCAATAGCAAGCCGAGCGTCACAAAGGGCAGCCACGGCCACAGCGGTTTGCCGGTCTTTTGTACTGCTCAGGGGAGGCACGCAAGCGCTCCTCTCTTTCGAGAGGTTACGAGGACTTTCCTCATCTCTGTGAGGCACCTGAGATTGACCACGCTACGTTTTAACAGCGTCATGGATTCCGTAGAATTTTTTTTCTTCCCCCCTTTTTTTGCTCCTGAGGAACAACTGCTCCACTCTTTCTTACGCCTATAGAGTACAGGCTGCCTGTCTTGCGTGACTAGACAAGCCAAAAAGGAGGAACCTTGATGCGGTCTCACTGGTACGTACATCGCAGTGTGTTACTCATAACAAATGTGCTCCTGAGTTTGCTCGGCATCGTTTCCCCGAGCCAAGCCGAGGGTCCACCCGCAGTCGTACGGATTACCCCGAACCTGGTCCACATTGAACCTGGGAAGGTACCCCAAGTCATGAGTATGACCGTGAAGATTGTCGACCCGGCAGATCATTTTGTGGTGGATATGCAGACCCAGGGCGAGCCCGTACAGTGGTTGCCGCATGCGGCGACAGGAGACGGCTACTATCGCTATGAAGTGTGGGTGACCTGGCAGGACAATCGTACGGTATCTATCGTTTCACGGTTCGTAACGGACGTATCGAACTGCCGGGTCGACAACTCCGTGATCGGACTGATCCGATGGAGGCGATTGTCGAGTCCATCAGTGGTGGAAAATACACGTCATGGTGGATTCCGCGAGAGAATAGTCAATGAGGAGCTATCTGCATGCTCGACGCCGTGCTGCAAGGTCAAGCCGTTCTGAATGCCCTTACCGTTGCGTTGCGGATCTTTGCTTTCGCACTGGCACTCATCGTCATCGGTGGGCTTGGGCTCTTTCTTAGTAGACGACAAATACGTGCGAACTGGCTGCGGCGTATTGCCCTCGGGGTGTCTGGGCTCGTGGGTATCCTCGGGATACTGCTGCTAGGAGTCGTCGCATACGGCTTCGCGTCTGCGTACTATCAGGCCCACACCCCGATTGCCCTCACTCTTGATTTTCGCGATGGGGCTCGTTTTGACGCCTTCACGCGCATCAAGGAGAATGCGTGTGGCACAACAAAGTATTTTGACACATGTTCTTTCGAAGGAAACATCGAGCTACAGCTATTGTTGCCACATGACCGCGTTATCTCGGATACCGTTCGTACCGTGTGGACTACGGGAAAGGACCAGACGGTCCAGCGTCTGTTGATTATTTCTCAGGCGTACACCAAAGCCGACGCGTTTGCGAAGGCCACAGCCTTATTGCAAAGTTGGCATCTTTCACAAAGCACTCTGAGTGAGTGGTACACAAAGGATCAGAATGAGGAGCTACGATATTTCATCTCGCAAGACTCTCTCGTCGCCGACCAGCGTGCGCCACAACTTCAGCTCTCGCTCCGGCAGATTGAAAACCCAGACTCCGCTGCCACACCGTGGTTCCTTTCTATCGAACTGCGCTGGGATGCAGCAAAGAACTAAGGCGATTTCTTGGAAAAAATATCCCGCAGTCTCTGGTGGCGGGCACAGCCCGCCCTCCGTGTCTTTGCTGGCTCTGGGTAGGGCAGGCTGTGCCTGCCCCTATCAGCAGAACATCGACATCTCAGGGAGCCTCTTTTTCGGAAATCACCTGAAGAAAGACACTTGGAGAAGTGAGATCAGGCGGAGACAGAACATCGGCAACGATACCCTTACTTCATGGGTTCGCAGACATTCTCGTCGGCTGTCGCATTGCCCACCACCACTCGATCATCAGCAAGCACACCACGCCGAGCAGGAGCCACGGCCACAAAGGTTTGCCGGTTTTTTCCAGGGAGAGCGGAGTGGGTGCAGCCAAGGAAGCGACCTGGAGCGGACGCCCGAGTCGCGACTCCTCAGCACTGCTCAGGTTCACCGCAATCTGCCGCTCGCGCCCATTCTCGACAATCGTGTACACACCTTGTTTTGCGAAAAGCGCGGCATTCCCGACTGGCAGCACGCGTTCTCCGTCCGCCATGCGAATCTGCGTTTCGGCATTACTGACCTGCAGCGATGATCCTGTATGCAAATCCAGCGGCAGTCCAGCACGCGCAGCCAACCAGCCCAAGAGATTAAGGGTAAAAATCGAGGTCGGAAGATTTTGCTTCCCCAGGTATGGCAGCAAGTCAAACCCCACCGCTGCATAGCGATATCCATCTCGTTCACCCGCAAGCACAAGCGTTCCCACTGTACCGCTCACAATCGGCGTACACCACCCAACAGGGAGCAACGCCTGCCCATATGATGGCGTTAACAATGAGAACGTCACATAACTGGTCAAAGGATGAGCTGAGGCCCACTGGGTCACCTGTGGTCGCCGAGCAGCTTTTCCCAGAGGGAACAAGGCATTCCCTTCTGGTGGAAAGACAAATGCGGCATTCGTTGCTGGCAGTGTTTCCGGAATCACCAAATGGAACAGAATCAGCGGGAACCCAGCAGCACGCTCAGGCGTGTATTCTGCCGGTGGAACACGTTCAACGCGTAGATTGGGAATTTGATTGAGGCTGTTCACGACATGAGCAGCGGGAGAAACTAACAAGAGAGGAATGGTCCGCAACGACGGGAGGACCACATAGGCTTCGTTGTCGACCGCCAATCCATCGTCCACCAACAACCGTGCACGGTACGTCGTCGCTAGCGGCACGCGTGCAAAGGAAATCTCCGATCGTTCGTGTTTCATCAGGGGTTGAGAGAGCAAGACTTTCCCGGACTCTGCATCTTCAAGATTGACACTTCCGCTCATCCCCCGTTCAAGTCCAGCAATCGTTATCGTTGCTGAGACATCATCGGGAGCAAAGGGGCTGCGATCGACGTGAAACGCTGCGACGGAGACATTGGCCTGCACCGAACCAATAGTGTGTACAGTAAGGGCATCGATCTCTCGCGCTATCGCTAGCGGGCGGTCAGTAAAGAAGACAACGCGCTGAAAATGTTGCTCTTTCAAGAGTTGAGAGAAGAATGCCGAGAGGACCTCATCGCTCACATCTGGCATGTCTGTCACCGTTACCGCTGCCGCTTGTTCGTGGACTCGGGAAGTTGTCTCACTTGACGTCGCAATCAAGGTTGGAAAAGGCGTAGTCACAAAAAAGCTGACGGTATCTTCGCTCGAGAGAGAAGCAATGGTATCGAGCGCCTGTTGTTGCGCCACTGCAAACACGCTACTGCTCGTCGCCGAAGAATGAGCTTGCATGCTCGCTGAGGTATCAAGCACAATTGCGACTTTCTCACCTCGCTGATGCAGAAATGGCTGCGCTGCAGCAGCAATCAACAGCAACAACAATAACAGTTGGAAGAAAAAGAGCGGTGAAAGTCGCAGCCTTCCCCACAATCGGCGTTGTGCCGCTGGCGGAAGACCTTGATAGAGGAACACTGCAGGTACCACTAACCGCTGTGCACGTTCCCGAAAGAGATACGGTATGAACAGCAAGGGAAGAGCATACAGCCATTGCCATGCCGACGGGGAAAGAAAGGAGAAATCCATACGTTCGCTCTCCTTGTCTTGATAGAGCCGAACACGGCATCGAGCAATGGCCTCATCAGCAGCGTCTCCAATTTTCCCGTGTTTAGCGCTTTCCCCATGGCAGACCCATTCGGAGTTTCTCCAGTAGAGGTAAAGGTTCGCTCCTATACGTCGATGACACAAAGGACAAGAGACTGGGGCACGAACGTGACATTAAAGCCATCGCACCAGGTGTGAATCTGTTCCCTCGATCTCGCCAGGGGTGGGCCATATGAATGAAGCGTTTCCATTATCACTGCTCATTACGCAGTTCTTCCGAGGTATCGAAACACTGGAAGGTCGAATCGGTCTGACAAACAATTGCAGCGGCGTACAGAGGATGACGGAGCACCATCTCTCCCTCAGGTGAAAACACGCATGCCAAGACTGAAAAACATTCCGATCCGGGAAAAACTCCAGCTCTTCGCTATCGTGCTCCTCTTTGCGCTCGGAGCAGTTGGACTCGTCGGCCACCAGGGGATTGAACGTGTCAACAATAACAGTGCGCAACATCAACTCTATTTTACGGCAGCCCAAGACATGTTGCAGATCGATATGGCTCACGATGAGTTACGAGCCATCGCTTCCCGCGCCGTCCTCTTAGCGGAACAGCTCGACGCAGAAAACAAGCAACATCTTCAAACGGAACTGCGGGGGGCCGTAGATTCGGTTACCGTTCATCTCACCGAGCTACTGACGCTGCCATTATCTGCTGAGGTCACCCACACACTCACTCTCGTACAACCGCCGTTGGAGAAATACGTTGCCAAAACGGAAGAGGTCGTCGCACAGGCTGTCAATGGCCAAAGACGAGAAGCACGGGCCGCACTGGAGGAACTTGAACAACAGTCTCTCCAATTGCGCGCCAGTTTAGCGATGTTAGATGATAGGCTTGAGGTAGAAGTCTCGGCGATTAAGGCACGGAGTGAACTGATTGCCACTTCTGCAAAACGGACAGCGCAAGGCATTTTCTTTTTTTCGCTACTCCTGACTTTCGCGCTGGGATTCTTCCTCGCCCGCTCGGTGACAAAGCCGTTACTCGACCTGACCAGGGTCGCAACTCATATTGCGTATGGCAACGTCGAACAGCATGTCCCACACGAGTCGCGCGACGAGATTGGCGATCTGGCCGCGGCATTCCGGGCACTCATCCTTTATTTCCGGACCATGGCGAGCGCTGCCGATGCCATCAGTAAGGGAAATCTGGCTATCCACGTATCTGCGCACTCTGAACATGATGTGCTCTCGCATAGTTTCGTGCGGATGATCGGGACGCTCCGAGAGATGAGTGGCCAGATGCAGCACAGCACTCGCGTCTTAGCGTCTGCCATTGAGAGGATTGTTTCATCAATGCAGGAGTTAGGGGCTACTACTACCGAGACCGCAACTTCGGTCGCCCAAACCGCTACAACGATCGAGCAGGTAAGGCAAACCGCAGACGTCTCCAATCAAAAAGCGCAAACCGTTGCAGAAGGCAGCAAACACACGCTACAAGTCTCTCAAGACGGGCAGGACTCGGTCAGTGAAGCGATCAGCGGCATGCATCACGTCCGAGAGCAGATGGAAGTGATTGCCAACGGCGTCGCCGAACTCGGTTCACAAACAGAGATGATCGATAGCATTATCACAACGGTCAATATCTTGGCAGACCAGTCGAATCTTTTGGCGATCAATGCCGCTATCGAAGCGGCAAAAGCTGGTGACGCAGGAAAAGGGTTCCGTGTCGTCGCTCAAGAGGTACGGGGTCTCGCCGAACGGTCCAAACACGCGACGGCACAGGTACAACAGATATTAACCAACATTCGTCGAGCGGCGGCCCTCGCAGTCGGAGTCACGCGGCAAGGCTCTCTCTCTGCAGATCTGGGTGCACAGCGGTCGCTCCAAGCTGGGGAATCGATTCATGCACTCGCACAGAATGTGACTGAGTCCGCTCAAGCCATGACGCAGATTGCCGCTTCCAGTCAACAACAACTCATCGGACTAGCGCAAGTCACGACCGCCATGCACGAGATCAAACATGCGAGTTTACAAAACGCAGACGGGATTCGGCAGGTGCAAGCCGCTGCGCAAAATTTGCAAAATGTTGGACGGGTACTCGCTACGTTAGTCGAACAATTTGTTCTGCCCGCAAGTGAAGAACACGTGACAGAACCCCCTCCTGCCACAGCGTTGCCCTCCTGACTCCGACCACTCGACCTGAGAAGGGGTGCACTGTCTGACAAGCCAGCAGTGGCACGCATCTTTGCGTTCGTTGTCAGTGGCAATCACACCAACAAACCTAACGTGGGCAACTCGCGTAAGACGAACGCTTGCAGATCCTGAGCCGTCGTCAACAATGCGTGATGGACTCCGGTCTGATGACAAAAGCTACGGAGAGCGCGATTGTGAGCGTCGAGTCGCCGGAGATATTCCTTCTTCGCTTCCGCGTCAAATCGCACTAACACCGACTCGCCACTTTCACTATCTACCACGTTGACACCTCCGGCTTGCACCGGTGGATCAACTTCTTCTGCACTGAGGACCTGGATGACAGCAATATCAAAATTGGCTGCGCGTAACAGGTTGAGCCCAGTTTGATACGTGCTCGAAGGGAACAAAAAATCAGAGAGCCAGATCGCTTTCCCAGGGCGATGCACAGTCTGGAGGTGCCGGGCGAGCGCAACAGGCGCTTCAACTTTCCCCCCTGGGCTCCGAGCCTGGAGAAACGCCGCGATATCAAACATCCGCGGACGTCCGCGAAAGAACGGCGTCGCTTGTGCCCCTGTCTGAGTACTGAGCACGTGCAGTTTCACTGCATCATCGTTGGCAAGGACAACGTACGCTAAAGCCAGCGCCAAATCACGCGCTGCTTCATACTTGCCACTCACGGCAGGGCATGCCATCGAGGCACTCAGATCGAGGAACAACGACGTATAGAGTTCTTCTTCTTCCTGAAACAACTTTATGTAGACACGATCAGTCCGACTGTAGAGTTTCCAATCGATATAGCGGAGATCGTCACCTGGTGTGTAGTGACGGTAATCTGCAAACTCAAGGCCTGCGCCACGATGCGGCGATAAGTGACTGCCCGGGCGGTTGCCAAGGTACTGGCGGCGCGCACGGATCCGCAGCGTCTCAAGGCCAGCAAGAAACTGGGGAGTAAAACGGGAGGGAAGCACACTCTTTTTTTCGGCCATGCGTAGCGAGCTTAGCAGCCGGGAGGATGGGAGGGAACGGCAACGCTACATGACTGGCACAAACGCACTCGTACTCCCAGGCGTCAGGCAACGATGCGTTCGCCATCGTGCAGCAATCGTGACATCCGCTTCATACATCGGCAAGAGTTGGAGTGCTAACGGCGCCAGCTCCCCAGCACGATATCCTTCATCTGCTGACAACAGCGCAAGTGGTGCCACAACCCAGGGCAACGCACACGCAACAATTTGTTCATGGCGCATGCGGCGACTGAGCCAGTTCTCAAGTTTCGGCTGGACTTTTTTCATACTGCGCGTCAGCCACTCCATTTCCGTAATGGGGAGCACCTGACCGGCGCCATCTTTCCCCGCGAGAAAAGCGACCTCTCGTATGTACGCTGGATACGCTGGCGGGACAGTCTGCAACTCCCCACGGTCCGTGATCTCAAGCGTTTGAAAGTCTTCAGCATCGAATGTCATTGCCAGAGCGCAGGTACGGTATGGCACATCGCTCACAGTATCCCGCCACGGATAGTACGTCCCTTTGAGATCACAACAATCCCTCACCACCAGGACTCGTTCGACGTTTAACGGATAGGGACCTGAATCAGCACTGCCAACTCGTGCTCCAGCATGCACGCGAATGCTGTAGTCATCGAACGCCGAGAGAAACTGAGACAAGCGAGAGCGAATCATAGGGTCGACCGGCACAAGCACTTCATACAATTGCTGGACGGTCGTCGGCGGTAAGAAATCATTCGTCGCACCGGCATCACTATTATCCAAGCGACCGTCGCCACGATGGGCAAATGCTAGCCGACGCCAGAAATCAAGCACTAAAGCAATATCGTCCGCGTGTGCACTGGCTGACACTTGACCAAAGTCAATGAGAATCTCCCGACCAACCAAAAAGTGATACCCCAAGAGCCAGATTGCCAGTGGGGACACAGCCGAGCCCACGCTTTTCCCGCGCTGGGCAATGGCTTCAGGCGTAGTTCGTTTCAGCGTACGACGGACGGCATCTGGCAGAGCGAGAAAGAGATGCGTCGTCGCTAAAGTCACGGCCTGATTATGAAGTGGGTGGTTCGAGGTCGAATGAGGTTGTTTGGCTAAAGCAGCACGGAACTTTAGCCCCATACTCCAAATGAGCTGATTGAGTCCACCAAGGTCCGCCACGCGTTCGCAACACCTCTATTTCTGGCTTAGCGTACTGTATGCCGCGCGGTCAAGCCAGTGGGGACTTTGGGGCGCAATCGGGTCACGGAACATTCGGACAGTTGGGGTGGCGTGCGCTGTGCGCACGATGCGCTTGCTAGCTTTGATTCCCGTGCGCATGGCGCACGCGACGGCCTCGCCGGTGACAATCCCACGTGTACCAATCTCGGGTGGTTGGATTGCGAGGCTGGAGGTTAGCGTCTCGGTACAAGCATACGAATTTCAAGGGGTTGTCGCCCTGAGAAGGGGAACACCGAAGAATCTCGCAGGTGGACAGTTCCCTATTCACGCCTTTTTTCACCGGTTGCCTCCTGTTTCTGCCATTTTCCCTTTTAGTCTAGCTTGCTATAACAGATAGTCAGGTTGGAGAGACTCCACTTCACAGAATAGCAGGGAGGCATGATGCAGCGGATCTTCCGTCTGGTTGTAGACAAATCTTGGCTCGTCCTGGCGGTTATCTTTGTGTTGACTTGTTTCTTTGCCTATCACGCTCAGCATATCCGACTGGATGGCTCTGTCGAACGGCTGCTGCCTGAGAATGACCCGGATAATCAGTACTATGCCGAAGTCCGAGAACTCTTCGGCAATGACGAAGTCGGTGTCATGGCAGTTGTCGCCGACAACATCTATGCCCCAGAGGTATTACAAAAGATCCAGCGCCTCACTAAAGAAATCGAAAAAGTCGATGGCGTCGCTAGTGCTCTCAGTCTCGCCAACGCAGTGGACCCGGTCGTCGATGTTACCGACCCGCCATTGCTCATGCCGCAAGTCCCGGCAACTCCAGCCGCGGCAGCGGCACTGCAAGCCACCCTCGCGGACCGTCCGGTGTACCTCAAAAATCTCGTGGCTCCCGACGGGCGCGCAGCCGCAATCAATATCTTCTTCGCTGAAATGACCAGCGACGAGTTCATGCGCCGTGGCGTTGATGACGCAATCCAGAACATTGTCGACCGGGAAAACGCCACCGCAACACAAGAGCAGCGCTCGGAACGGTGGTACTACACCGGCCTGCCGCACTTTAAGGTGTATTCCACAAAGGTCATGCAGCGTGACTTGCTACGCTTTGTCCCGCTGATGTTGCTGTTTATTGTTCTCGTCCTCTTCTTTTGTTTCCGCTCGTTGCGTGGCGTGTTGCTCCCGACTCTGACGGTAATCGTGAGCCTCATTTGGACCCTTGGGATCATGGTTCTGCGAGGGGACGCCCTGAGTCTGGGCAGTATCGCCCTGCCTCCCTTAGTGTTGGTAATCGGCGTCGCCTACTCGCTCCATGTGGTCGCTGAGTATTACGAGCTGGCACGCCCAGACCGCTCGCCCAAAGATGTCGTGTTGGAGACATTACAAACGATCAACACGCCCGCGCTCATGGCCGCACTCACCACCGTGCTCGGGTTTTTCTCACAAACGCTCAATCCGATCGTCAGCATTCGCGATATGGGTATCTATGCGTCGCTCGGTATCACGCTGGCGTTCGTCTTCTCGTTAGTCCTAGTACCGGCACTGCTGGCTTTGCTCCGCCTCCCCAGTCGACACTTCGACACTTCTGCTTCCGGCCTCAGTGCGAAGTTGCAGGGACTGACGAATGCTGTCATCCGACAACGACGCACGATTATCACTGTCTGTACACTGATCACTCTCCTTGCGGCGTACTATATTCCCAAAGTTGAAGTGAACTCCGATTTTCAGTCGTTCTTTCGCTCCTCAGACCCTATTCGCCAAGCTACCGATATGGTGAGTCGGAACCTCGCCGGGAGCATGGCGTTCAATGTCGTTATCGATGGAACAACCCAGGATGTGATGAAGCAGTGGGAAACGCTACGACGCATACGTACGTTGCAAGAGGCCATTGATGCGCTACCAGGAGTCGACAAGACGGTATCTTTTGTCGATTACTGCTTGCTTATCGATCGTGGCGTACAAGAGGGAGGTGGCAGCATCGAGGTCTCTCCTGATGGAGAAGTCGTTGAACCATCGACACAACCTTCAGGCCCCAAAACAACCTTTCTCGACAACCCCGAACAACTGAAAGGAGTGATGCAGCTCCTCACCGGGCGACCAAAAAGTTTTGCCCTCGTGGTGAACAAGGAATTCTCGCGCACCAACATTCTGGTACGGACGTCACTTTCACGGTCAAATGACATCGCGGCAACGACCGAAAAGATTCGAACCCTCGCTGCGGAGATCCTTCCTCCAGAACTCAAAGCCCGTCCAACTGGCAGCATCATTCTTTTGACAAAAACTACTGGTGATATTGTCAGCGGGCAAGTGCAAAGTTTAACCCTCACCGCAGTGGTGATTTTCATCCTTATGGCAGCAATGTTTCTCTCGGCGCGGGTCGGAGTGATCGCCATGATTCCCAACCTTTTTCCCATCGTGATCTTCTTCGGACTGATGGGCATTACCGGCATCGCGCTCAACTTCGGGACGAATATTATTGCGTCAATTGCCCTGGGGTTAGCCGTTGATGACACCCTGCACATCATGTGTCGGTTAAGTTCGGAAGTTCGGAATACTGACAAAGAAGGAGAGGCCCTCAGCGAAACCTTATCGACGGCGGGAAAACCTGCGCTTTATTATTCTGGACTATTGCTGTTGGGATTTCTCACCCTTGGCACCTCGGGTTTCGTCCCCATCCAAGAATTCGGCTTGCTGTCAGCCGCGACAATCGTGATCGGGGTCGTGGGTGAGTTGTTGCTCTTACCTGCGCTCCTGGCGACTACGCGTATCATTACAGTGTGGGATTTGCTCAATCTCAAACTTGGCCAGGATCCCCATAAGACGATACAGTTGTTTGACGGGTTACGACCACTCCAGGCGCGGATCGTCACACTTATGGGGGAACTGAAAAAGTTTCCCAAAGGGCAACACATTATCCGCACCGGCGACACTGGCAAGGAAATGTATCTGCTCTTAAGTGGTGGTGCAGACGTTATCATTAACCCGACGACCCAAGCGAAACGGGTACGTACGCTACAACGGGGCGACGTGCTCGGCGAAATGGCGCTGATTGATGATCATGTCCGTACAGCAGATGTCGTCGCCACGGATGAGGTCGAGGTCCTGGCGGTGAACGAGCGATTTCTGAATCGCATGCAGCAGCGCTATCCACGCATCGGTGCCAAGATTTTTCTCAATTTAGCCAAGATTCTTAGTACACGCTTGCAAGATGCGCAGCGACCGACGGCACCAAGACAGTAGAAAGGAAGGGAAGCCCAGGAAAGGAGAAAAAGCAATGAGGATTGGAGAACTGGGAAGAAAGAGTACAATAGCCAGGAATCATGAGGAATACCGACATGGATAGGCGATTACAGCGTCAGCAAGGAATGACCCGTGTCATCCGCTTGCATCAAGATGACGGTGATTGCGATAGAGAATTCTGGCGGACTGTTTCCCCGCATGAGCGCCTAGCACTGGTCTGGGACATGGTAGTAGAAATGCAGGCGTGGCGAGGGAAGGATGGCAGTGAACCCCGACTTCAGAGATCTGTTTGCCGCGTTGAACGACGCCAACACTCTAGAGAAAACGCACCCAGATGAGGATTCCAATGTAGAGTTCCTTCCCCCTGTTAAGAGGGAAGGCTAGGATGGGGGTCGAAGGCGTAGATCAGTATTTTGCTGCCTCTGTCGTCACCCCCTTCCTGACCTTCCCCCATGACTGGGGGAAGGAACCTGTACGTCTGGCACCACATTTCATTGTCACGTTTCTATAGTTGCGGTTTCTATGCTCCGTCACCTCCACATCAAAAACCTCGCACTGATCGATGATCTCGAAGTTTCGTTCGACGAAGGCTTCAATGTCATCACTGGAGAAACCGGCGCAGGCAAAAGTCTCCTCATGCAAGCGCTGGGACTCGTCGTTGGTAGTCGCGCAACCGCCGACCTCATCCGTCATGAAGCGCAAGAAGCGAGTGTCGAAGCTGTCTTTGCCATTGATGACGAACGGATCGCTCGTCTCGTAGAAGAAAGCGGCTATACCAACGACGACGAACTCCTGGTACGGCGCATCATCACTCAGAATGGGCGTGGGCGCGTATATCTCAACGGTGCCGTCGCAACGGTTGCCGTTCTGCGCCAACTCGGCGAACGCCTCATGCATATCTACGGTCAACATGAACAACAAGTGTTGCTCGAAGCAGAAGCAGCGTTAGGGCTGCTCGATGGCTTCGCCAATCATGTATCGCAATTACGTGATATGGAGGCGCGTTATTCTACACTGCGCCAACTGTGGTCCCGATTGCAGGCGTTGACTCAAGGTAAAGAGGCAGCCCAGGCACGACGCGAGTTGCTCCGGTTCCAGGCTGAAGAAATCAAACGTGCGGAACTGCAGGTCGGGGAGGATGACAACCTTCGACAAGAAAAATTGCTACTGGTGAATGCAGAAAAACTGGCACAAGGAGTGAGTGCAGGAGAAGAACTGCTGGTCGGTGGAGAAGAAGCGGTCACTGATCGTCTGGGGCGGTTACTGACGCGACTGCGTGAGTTAGCCCGTATCGATACGAGCCTCGACGAGATTGTCGCATTGGTCGAGAGTAGTGTTGCACAAGTTGAAGAAGCGGCTCGGGCACTGCACAAATACGGCGCCCGTGTTCGTCTCAATCCAGATCGCTTAGAAGAAGTCGATGCCCGGTTGACTCTGCTCTCGCGTCTGAAACACAAATACGGTGGCAGTATTGAGGCAGCACTCGCGTTGTATGAATCAGTGACGAAAGAACTCCAGCAGCTCGAAGGCGGCGAAGAAACATTGAGTGAATTGCGACAAGAGATCGAGAAAGCAGCAACGGCGGCATGGGCGTGTGCGCGAGAGCTTTCACAGCGGCGTCGAGCCTCCGCACAGACCCTTGAAGCCAACATGAAAAAGGAGTTGGCCAAACTCGGCATGAAAGGTGCCACCTTCAGCGTGCGCTTTCTGGAAGCGTCTGACGATGAAGATAGTGAACAAAACGGAACCCCGTTTAACCGAGGCAGTCAACGTCTGCATGCAACAGGTTGTGATCAGGTCGAATTTTACCTCTCTGCCAATGTCGGCGAGCCACTACGTCCGTTGGTACAGGTCGCCTCTGGCGGCGAATTGTCGCGCCTGATGCTGGCGTTGAAAGCGTTGAGCGCGGCTGCAGGAGAAGCACCGACCCTGATCTTTGACGAAGTCGATGCTGGCATTGGTGGTGCCATCGCCGAAGTTGTCGGTCGTCGCCTCAAAAGTCTCGCCAAACAGCGTCAGGTGTTATGTATCACTCATCTGCCGCAGATTGCTGCCTTCGCCGACCATGCCTATACCGTCGTCAAAGCCACGACTCGTGGACGGACCACATCGTCAACAAAAAAGCTGACCCAAAGTGAGCAGTTACAAGAAATTTCCCGCATGCTTGGTGGCGTCGAAATTAGCGCTGAAGCCCGGCGGCATGCGAAAGAAATGTTGGAGGGAGCACGGCGGGGATGACAACTCTAGAAACGGAGAATCGGAGACGGGGAGAGTCGGAGAGAAAAAGAACGTCAAAATCCCCGATTCTCCGTTTCTAGAGTTGTTCACTCGACCGCTTGTATTTCCCCTCCCTTAGGCACTAAAACAGAAAAAGGGGGTCGCATGGACTTTTCGTTCTCACCCGAAGAAGAACAATTCCGTCAAGAACTGCGTCAGTGGTTGAAAACCAATCTCCCCGAAGGTTGGGGAACACCCTCATACAAAGCACCAAAGGGCGAAGGGCGGCTGGCGTTTCTACGCGACTGGCAACGCAAGATGTACGATGGCGGCTATGTCGGCTTGTCCTGGCCGAAAGAGTACGGCGGCCGTGGCGCGTCGATGATCGAAATGGCCATCTTCAACGAAGAGATGGCCAAAGTAGAAGCACCAGGCCCGCTCAACGTGCTGGGGCTCAGCATGGCTGGACCAACGATCATCGTGCATGGCACAGAAGAACAGAAAAAGCGCCACCTGCAAAAAATCCTTAACTGTGACGAAATCTGGTGCCAAGGCTTCTCCGAACCAGGCTCTGGCTCTGATGTCGCTTCGATTCGCACCAAAGCGGAACTACATGGGGATGAGTTTATCGTCAACGGACAAAAAGTGTGGACCACGCTGGCGCATGTCGCCGATTGGTGCATGTTGCTGGTTCGTACTGATCCTGACGCGCCCAAGCATCGTGGCATTTCGTATATTCTTGTCGATACGAAAAGCCCAGGCATTACCGTACGCCCATTGCGGCAAATGACCGGTGAGTCCGAGTTCAACGAGATTTTCTTTGAAGACGTCCGAGTACCGCGGGCCAATTTAGTCGGCGAGCTGAACAATGGCTGGGGTGTTGCATTGACCACGTTGATGAACGAACGTGGTACGGCGTCGTTTGGTACGCAGGCTCGGTTTCGCATTCTCTATGAGAATCTGGTCGGGCTGGCGAAGCAGTCGTCGGTGAATGGTCGCGAGGCAACGAGAGACCCCGTAGTCCGTCAGCAGCTAGCGCAGCATCTCATTGATGTCGAGATTTTGAAATATAGCTGCTATCGTAATTTTACCCGGTTGTTGCGTGGTGGAACACCGGGACCAGAAGGGTCGATTCTTAAACTGTGGTGGAGTGAACTCAATCAACGTATGCAAGAAACCGCAATGATGCTGGAAGGCCCATACAATCAACTGACACGAGAATCGCCGTGGGCAGTCGAAGGCGGACGCTGGCAGCATCACTTCATGCGCTCGCGTGCGAATACCATCGAAGCCGGTACGTCAGAGATACAGCGCAATATCATTGCGGAACGTGTTTTGAGGATGCCGAAAGGGCGATGAAGAAGAATGAAAAATTAAAAATGTAGAATGAAAAATTATCAAAGATGGGAACAAGTTTCCCTCTTTGTTTTTCTCATTTTTCATTTTTCATTCTACATTTTTCATTCTCCGTATAGGAGTAAAAATGGACAGAGACTTAATGATTTCGTTGTATCGTGACATGATTCGCATTCGCCGCTTTGAGGAAGAATGCGCGCGGCAATACACGCGCGGTAAGATCGGTGGGTTCCTCCATCTGTATAACGGCGAAGAAGCGGTCGCCGTTGGCGCAATCTCTGCAGTCGAACCAACCGACTATATCCTTGCCACGTATCGTGAACATGCCCATTACCTGGCACGCGTCGGCGATATGAATGCAGCAATGGCTGAGCTGTTCGCTAAGGCAACCGGTTGCGCAAAAGGTCGGGGCGGGTCAATGCACTTTTTCGATACCAGCAAGCGCTTCATGGGTGGCCATGCCATCGTTGGTGGTCATGTACCAATTGCTGCAGGTATTGCTTTCGCGTCGAAGTATCGCGGGGAGCCCGATGTAACGTTGTGTTTCTTTGGTGAAGGCACCGCCAACATGGGAGCGTTTCACGAAGGGATGGCGCTTGCGTCACTGTGGAAACTGCCAGTGATTTTCATCTGCGAGAACAACCTCTATTCAATGGGCACGCCGTTGTATCGTACGCTGGCAGTTGAAGACATTGCTGTCCGCGCCAAAGGCTATCCGATGGCGCAAGAGATTGTGAACGGAGACGATGTCCTGGAAGTTCGTGATGTTGTTCGTCGTGCAGCAAAGCGCGCGCGAGCCGAGAGTCTCCCGATCCTCGTCGAAGCCAAGACCTATCGTTTCCGTGGCCATTCGATGTCCGACCCAGCCAAGTATCGTACCAAAGAAGAAGTCGAAGAGTGGATGAAACGAGATCCGATTCGCATCCTCGCTGATCGGATCTATGAGTTGGGCATCGCTAACGAAGCCCAGCTTAAAGCCATCGACGAGCAAGCCAAACAAGACGTAGCCGCTGCGGTAAAGTTTGCTGATGAATCTCCAGTTCCTGATCCAGCGACACTGTTCGATGACGTCTACACCGAAACACCACACGCAGGCGAGTCGGAGAAAGTCGTTCCGCTACCACGGCGGGCACGAGCGTAACGATTGCGGATTGTAGATTGTGGATTGAGAGGAGAGACTCAGGTCTCAGGTCAAGGATTCTCCTACTGACTACTGACTACTGACTACTATTTTCCATAGGATACTACTATGCGAGAGATAACCTACCGTGAAGCCCTTCGTGAAGCCATGAGTGAGGAAATGGAGCGCGACGAGCGCGTGTTTTTGATGGGTGAAGAGGTCGGCCATTACAACGGCGCGTACAAAGTTTCGGAAGGTATGCTCGATCGTTTCGGTGAGCGTCGCGTCGTGGATACACCGATTGCCGAGACTGGTTTTGCTGGCATCGGTATTGGGGCAGCGATGGTTGGTTTGCGCCCGATCATTGAGTTCATGACCTGGAACTTCTCGTTGTGTGCTTATGATCAACTCGTCAATAACGCGGCTAAGTTACGCTATATGTCAGGCGGGCAACTTTCGTTGCCGATCGTCTTCCGTGGCCCCGGCGGTGCGGCGCACCAGCTTGCCGCGCAACACTCACAAGCAGTGGAGAGCTTGTACGCATACGTTCCGGGTTTGAAAGTTGTCGCACCGGCTACACCGTACGATGCCAAGGGACTCCTCAAAACCGCCATTCGCGATGAGAACCCAATCGTTTTCATTGAAGGCGAGTTACTCTATGGTCGTAAAGGCCAGGTGCCGGAAGAAGAGTACACCATCCCGCTCGGCAAAGGCGACGTCAAGCGCGAAGGCAAAGATGTGACGATCGTCGCGTGGTCGAAGATGGTGCAAGTCGCACTAGATGCGGCGGCTGAACTGGCGAAATCAGGCGTCGAAGTCGAAATCATCGACCCACGCACGATCCGCCCACTCGATGAAACACTCATTCTCCGCTCAGTGAAGAAAACCAGTCGCTGTGTGATCGTCGAAGAAGGCTGGCCCTTTGCTGGGGCAGGAGCTGAAATTTCACATCGCATCATGACCGGAGCGTTTGATTACCTCGATGCACCAGTCACACGAGTAACAGGTGAAGACGTGCCCATGCCGTACGCTAAGAACCTCGAACAGTTAGTGTTTCCTAATGTCGAGAAAGTGATCAATGCCGTTAAAGGTGTGCTGTATCGACCATAGGGAGGCCCTCCTCGCGATCGGGATTCCCTAGCAACTTGAGTGTATTGTCCCGAATTCTTCATGCTAACAACTCGCCTCCCCAACAATATCACAAGCCGTTTACGGCTACCGTTAATCGCTGCGCCGATGTTGTCCGTATCAGGACCAGACTTAGTGATCGCGGCATGTACAAGTGGCGTGACCGGCGCGTTTCCCGTCGCCAACGCTCGCACAATTGAAGGGCTACAAGCATGGTTGCAGCAAATCGAGTCTGCGCTCCACACTGCGGCTGAAACGCATCCTGAACAACCACCAGCACCATTCTGCCCTAACCTGATTATCAAACGGACAGAAATGAAAGCTGAACTCGCTTGTTTAGTTCAGCATCGTATTGAGATGGTGATTACCAGTGTTGGGTCACCTGCAGAGGTGATCAGTCCGTTGCATGACATCGGCTGCCTGGTATTTGCCGATGTTGCGACCTTACGACATGCTGAGAAAGCGCTTGCCGCAGGAGTCGATGGCCTTGTGCTCCTCACCGCCGGTGCAGGTGGCCAAACCGGCTGGATGAATCCCCTCGCCTTCGTGCGCGCTGTGCGTCAGACGTATAACGGCCCGATTATTCTCGCTGGTGGCATCTCAGATGGGTATGCGCTATGGGCAGCAGAAGTGATGGGCTGTGATTTGGCGTACATGGGGACAAAGTTCATTGCGACAGAGGAAAGTCTTGCAGTCTCCGAGTATAAGCAAATGCTCGTCGCATCGAGCATGGATGATGTTTTGTTGACACAAGCGTTTACCGGCCTGGATACCAACATGCTCAAGCCATCGATCATTGCTGCGGGGCTCGATCCAGCCACTCTCCCCGCACGCGCGTCTGCTGAGGAAGCAGCAAAGAACTTTAGTCACGAAGCGTTACGTCCCGGTCCACGTCGCTATAAAGACATCTGGAGCGCTGGCCATTCGGTCTCAGGCGTCACTCAGGTTCAAAGGGCTACTGCTCTTATTGAGCAGACGTGGCAGGAGTATCAAGATGCTCAGGCGCAGACGGAACGGTTATTGCGGCCCTAAAGAAGTCAGTCACAGAAAGTTTGTGAATATCGTTCAAACACGGGTTCCAAACTCTGACAAACAGTAGCGTGCGTGCGTGTCATTACGAAGCGCCAGAGGCAAGGAAGCACTCGCTAGTGAGCCGAAGAAGAAGGGGGACTAGTAGTCAGTCATGCTGATTCTGAGGGGTAAACGTAGTGGCGTCATTCCCGCGAAAGCGGGAATCCAGGGAGGTTAAGTCGCGGCCCCTGCTTGAAGATCCTGGATGTCCGCCTGCGCGGGCATGACGAAATCGACCCTCAAATTCAGTGTGACTGACTACTAGTACGAGGATCCTTTGGCATCCGCGCGCGAGGCAAGGGTTCTGTCTCAGTGAAAATTAATCGCCGCCGAAATGCGATCGGGCTTTCGGCCAAGAGTAGTGCTTTGAACCCTTCGATGGTCGTTGTGAAGTAGGGACGACGCAGAAATCGTGCGGGCTGTTCTGTCCACGATGGAATCGGCAAGTTCCACCGACGAGCGAGATGCTCACCAATTGCTCCAAGCGAGGCGTGTTCTCTGCTATCTGATACCTCTGGCGGGTCGTCGACAAGACAAGCAGCTGCATCACCGCCTTGCTGTAACGCTCCGTAAAACTCGTCGAGGAACTCACGCAACAGGAAACTGAAGTCTTCTCCAGCATTACGGCGACGAGCGACTTCGGCCAGAGTACATGGGTGTGGCATGACGTTCTTCCTCAGCATACAGCCGGAAACGCTGCGCTTATTCCGGCCTACGTCGAGGCTTGATACGTCAAAGTGAGGATTGCTGGTAGCAGACAGGGATCTGCTGTTCGCCAAGGAGCCAAGCAAAGGCAATGCGTATCATACCAGCCAGAGTCTCAACTCATGGCTCAGTCGCTTTTACTGACCGTACTCGTAAGATCCCTCTCTTTGGTTGCAGCCAGCCTTCAATCACAATTGGGCGATCGTGCATCTCTGGTGCTTGCAGTAACCGCAGCTCTTTTTTTTCTGCAAGGAAACGTAGTCCTAACCCAGGAACACGACGGATTTGCTCTTGTGCCCGATAGGCGGAAAAGACGGCTTCTACGTGCGACACGCGAAAGACGTGTGGGCGTTCATCGATCCATACTCTGAGCACTGGGAATGCTGAGGGTGGGGCTTCTTTGACGAGCTCTAAGACTCCAGTCAGTCGGACTAAGGGAGTTGGGCGAACGTCTGGAGATATTCCTTGCGCAAACGTTTGTCCGGTCGCACATAGGAAAAAGCAGAGTGCAGCAAAAACGATCGTGGCCACGTGCTCCCTCAAATCTCTGCCGGAAACGCTGCGCTTATTCCGGCCTACACTTTTCATTGACTCCGAGACGCTCAGACTCCTAGACTCCCAGACTCTTAGACGCATTATCGTTTTCTCAACGGCGCCTACGGCACGGCTCGTGGCGATACCAATACAACCTATACTCCCGCTATACTCCTGCATCTTACGCAGCAGGGAGAGCGAGGATATAGGCGAGAAACCAGTGACCAGCATAAGAAGAGAGAAACAGGAAGTAAACATACATGGTGGGACGTCATAGCTCACTACTCGATGTGATAAACAGGATATACAGAGATCAGAATGGTCTCTTCATTCCTAAGAACCTGTTGCACGACCTGCTGTAAGGCCGTGGTATATTGCTCAAGTAAGAGCCGATCCTTCTCCCACAAGAAGGGCGTATCGGTGAAAAGGATATTGATCTTGTCAGGCAAGATAGAGCCAGCAGTCGAACGATACTTGCCTTGTGTGGAAGTCACGGTGCAACCGCCGAAGGTATAGCTTAATTCATCGCCTAACTCCTCCAAGAGACGACCGTAAAAGGATCCGGCAGATCCGGAATGAAAAGCTCAATGCGTATCTTTTCTAATAGCGCCAATGAGCTTCTCTTTGCGTTTGGGAAACGCTTTAACTCGATTCAAGGCTTCTTCTCGGCTGATCTGTTCACGCTCAGGGCGTTCGATTTTGACTTTCGGATTCGCAGCTCTCATGATTGTCCCTCTCGTAAATTATGCAGGAGAAGGAAGAAACATAGCAAGACCGGGGCAGAGAAGGACACAAGAAGCAACCATTAAAACCTATTCTAACTTTCTGTTTTATCTAACCGCTGCTCAGTTACGCATTTGCACCCCACTCTATGAAGGCAAATAGCGAATACGATTTATCCACTCCTCAGCCTCAGTAAGAAACCAGATGAGGAAGAGATCCTCAACAACGGTGGCAATCAATAGACAAGTGTTGTGGGACGATAAGCACACCGGGACAAGAGGTGTGAACGATAAATTCTGCAAAGTGCCGTGGCATGGTTTTCTGATCATGCGACACAAGCACTCGTCCCTCTCTCGCTGCTATAGCTAAAACCTCTGGATCTTTCCGACCTGCTAGGTCTGCTGCATTTGCTGTCAGGAAGTCGAGACTAGGTTCTCGACGAGTCGTCGCCAATACAGTGATTTGATTGAGATCGGCGTCAGCTTGAAACCGTATCTTCATGAGCCGTGCCCTGACGTTGACGCTTTGCGTCCGCGAGCTTTTGATAAAACATCGGATCTGCCGCCCGCGCGGCTTGGCGAAGGGTCTCGAAGTCTGCTTCCCCTTGTTTTAGGTATGCGTCGATTTCGGTGCGATGCCCGAGATAGAAGGCAATCGCCCCATAGACTTGCTCAAGCGTGAGCACTGGAAACGATTGCGCGATACTCTCTGCGGTTTGCCCATCAAGAAAAGCATACACAATAGAGTCAAGGGACACTCGCGTTCCAGTGAGGCGATAGGCTCCGTCGATTTGAGAGACGTATTCTTTGCTCATATCCGTAGACTCCTCGCTGCTAACTCCTAACATAGAAACTGAAGTGAGAACATGCAGCACTAACTGAAATCGAGCAGAAAGCTACACCGCAAACACCCCGCGGTACAACACGACCATCTCCATGAAAGCTTGGTCAGTCGCCTCGGGATCGTAGCGCGGGCCTTCGTCGCGCATGAAGGCATGCGCTGCCGTATAGAGTCGTTGTGAAAATGCTGTACCACTCGCTTGCAATGCGGCTGCAATAGTAGCACGCCCTTCTGCTGGAATGTGGGGATCAAGTGTTCCCCATACCAGCAAGAGTTTACCGCGGATTTCGTTGGCTCGTTGCAGTGATCCGGCATCGGCATCTTTACCTAACTTGCCGTTATGGATGCCAGTGCCATAGAAACACACCGTTGCTTTGACCTCTGGTTGGAGTGCCGCACGAAATGCCAAGTGCCCACCGAAACAGAATCCTGCAGCGCCAATTCTTCCTGGTGCCACTGCAGGGTGTTGAGCGAGATAATCCAGCGCAGTCCGACAATCCCGATCAAATTCTGCAGCCAAAGTTTTCGTCGCGTTATCTAAACCGCGGGTGCGTCCGGCATCATCGAAGGGAATCACCGCGCCTGCTGGCTCTGTGCGATGATAAATTTCCGCGGCTGCTACCACAAATCCATAACTGGCTAGGCGGACACACGATCGTAACATTGGCCCGGTCAACTGAAAAATGTCCGAATAACAAAGAATCCCTGGGTAACGGCCCGCAACTCTGGGCGCAGCAACGAAGGTACGCATCACCGTTTTCTCAGCCGGGATGTCCACGTAGTCAGTGGTCACAACCATGAATTTTCTCCCTACCGTAACGCATCCAGATTCTTCTGCGCACGAGCAAAATTCGGATTGAGCGTCAAGGCCGCTTCAAACTCTCTACGCGCATCGTCAGATCGCCCTGCGCGAGTATACACTTCTCCTAACTCGTTGTGCGCCACCTCATCACTCGGGCAGAGGTCGAGCCCTTCTCGATAGCGCGCAATCGCATCATCGTCATTGGTCGCTTTCCGTGCTGCATCAAAGGAAGAAAAGGCTTTGTTACAATTGGCCCGTTCTTTCTCTTCTGTCTCACGCTCGTGTTGTAACGCATCAGCTTCAGCCCTGAGCTGCGCGCTTTCTTGCCTGAGACGTTCGATCTGTACTTTCTGTTGTTCGAGCTTGGTGTTGTCGAAAAGTGTACAGGCAGGAAAAAGTAGCCAGTAGCCAGTAGCCAGTAGCCAGTAGAAAGATACTCTACGATTCATTTACCGTCCTAGATTCCAAGTTTCACGTTCCACGCAACACTCATCAGTCTCATCGCAGCCCCGGCATCACCTCTTCTGTCCAGCGTTTGAGTTGCTGCACGGGGTTCGGGCTGGCAAAGCGCAGAACAATGTATTCAGCCCCAGCGTCGATAAAGCGACGAGTGTGCGCGATACAATCCTCTGGAGTGCCGTGGATAGCGAGGCGCTCAAACGGCTTAGCTGCCATGTTGTAGTTGCTGCTCAAAAACGCGCCAGTTTCCTCCCACGCGGCTGTGCGACTCGTGCCAACATTCGCAAAACAGTAGACCGCAGACTGTACATCTTTGGGATCACGACCCCCTTCACGGCACAGCTCATCGAGTCGCGTTCGTCCTTGCAGAAATCGTTCTGGTGTCACAAACGCCGGTGCCCACGCTTGGCCAAATTTCACGGTCCGTCGCAAAGCACCTTCACTGCGCCCACCAACCCAAATCGGTGGATGTGGCTGCTGCAATGGTGTTGGCTGCATGGCAATCGAATCAAAGCGATAATACTTGCCCTGAAATGCGATCGGCTCGCCGGTCCACAATAGACGCAGCACTTCTAAACCCTCATTGGTCCGGGCTCCGCGTTCTTTCACAGGAACGCCAGACGCCATGAACTCTTTCGGATGTTCGCCGCCAACGCCGACACCGAAGATGAATCGACCACCCGAAATATGATCCAACGTCGCGACGGTCTGCGCCACATGTACCGGGTTGCGCAACGGCAACAACAACACCGCAGGGCCAACCTTAATACGGCTCGTACGTGCCGCTACTGCTGCCAACGTCGTGAAGATCTCAAAGCGTGGGATATGGAACACAATGTGATCTCCACCCCAGACCGAGTCATAGCCATACTCTTCAGCTTTGAGAGCGACTTCCAGATACTCCGTCGCATTCACTTCACTCCGCGGGAAACCGTTGGGAAGGCCGATGCCGAACTTTACTTGAGGCATTACTCTCTCCTGCAGAAGTAGCCAGCATTCAGTAGCCAGTAGTCAGTAGACTGAAGAAGAACCGGAGAATCGGGGAAACAGTGAGTCAACACGCCTTGTCGCCGAGTCTTCCCGCCTCCGACTCTTTTTCCACGCTGAC
This sequence comes from Deltaproteobacteria bacterium, assembly GCA_016874775.1. Classification (NCBI taxonomy): domain Bacteria; kingdom Pseudomonadati; phylum Myxococcota; class Myxococcia; species Deltaproteobacteria bacterium. The sequence goes on along the minus strand of VGTJ01000004.1, from coordinate 18,202 downwards.
TACTGAATGCTGCCCACTGACTCCTTTCTTGGTTAGAACTTATCCTTCAGATTCCTCGTCTTCTCCAACACGAGGACCGGATCAAGCGCAATCTCGGGGAATTGCTTTTTGACGTTCCCCTGTAACTCGCTGCTATTCACGCGCACGAAGGGGTTGATATCTTTCTCTTCAGCAACAGTCGATGGAATCGTCGGCACATTCTTGGCCCGCTGCGCTTGTGCCCATTGCAGTTTGGCTTGGAGCTTGGCGTTGTGCGGCTCTAAGGTTAACGCAAACTGAAGATTCTTGACGGTGTACTCATGCCCACAATAGACTCGCGTGTCATCAGGGAGTGACATGAGCTTCACCATGTTGCTGTGCATGTCGGCTGCGGTGCCTTCAAATAGCCGTCCACAGCCCGCAACGAACAGTGTGTCGCCGGTAAAGACCGCCTTCTCCTGCGGAAAATGCAGCGCGATGTGACCGCTGGTATGACATGGAATAAAGAGAAAACGCGCCGTGAGTTTGCCGATCTGCAGCGTATCGCCTTCATCAACCATGTTCGTGATCGCTGGCGTACGGTCTTTATCCCGCTTGTGGCCATAGACTTTGAGACCGGGAAATTCTTTGACCAACTCTTCATTGCCACCGACATGGTCCCAATGATGGTGAGTATTAATAATGGAAGTAAACTTCACGCCCTCGCGTTTGACCGCCTCAGCTACCGGCCCAGCCTCCGACGGATCAACCACACCGGCTTCTTTGGTTGCTTCATCAATTAATAAGTACGCATAATTATCAGCTAAAACAGGAATCGGAATGATTTTCATCACCGTCTCCTCTCATGTTGTATTCGCTAAAAGCGAGGGTACTGTATAAGAGAGGTCAGACGTGGGTCAAGCAGCGCGTAACGGAGTTGCGGGAAGCATCCGTGGTGAGTTAAGACAACGTCACGATAATCGATCTGGAGGAACAGTATGCAAGGCATCTTGGATCACATAGTGCTGAACGCCGAAGATGTTGAAGCGTTAGTGCGGTTTTACACTGATATCGTTGAACTCTCACCAGAGCGCGTCGAGGAATATCGTCAAGGCAAAGTGCTCTTTCCCTCCGTCCGGATCAATGAAAACACGCTGATCGATATCGCCCCCAAAGCGATGTGGGAAAAGAACAACCTCCGCTCAGTCGCACGACGCAACCTCAATCACTTGTGCCTGACGCTAGACAAAAGCGAATGGGGCAAACTTTGTGCACGACTCGAAACCCATCGCGTGTCTACCGATGGTCCCCACCCTCGTTGGGGCGCACGCGGGAACGGTACGTCGATTTACTTTCGCGATCCTGAAGGGAATGAAATCGAAGCGCGATATTATGGGGAGTAAACTCATATAGAGAGTGGGGCTACCATTACAGTAGCCCCACGACGCCCCGGTTACTGCTTCATCGGAAACCCATACAACTTCGCCACGTTTTCGTAGACGACTTTTCGTCGCGTCGCTTCTGGGAGTTGTCCGAGTTGCGTTTGCAAGAATTCTTGCGAATCTGGCCAGACGCCGTCAGGGTGCGGGAAGTCTGAGCCCCACATGACGTTGTTCACACCAACTTTCTCAATTTGATCGATACCAGCCTGATCTTGTTGGTAGGTTGCGTACATCTGGCGATACCAATACTCACTGGGCTTCATTTTGAGATCGAGATCCTTGAATTGATCTTCCCATTCATAATCGAGCCGTTCGAGCACGTAAGGAATCCAACCAATGCCTGCTTCACCGATGACAATCTTGAGATTCGGCAACCGTTCGAGCGCGCCGCTGTAAATAATCGCAGCCATCGCTTCAACCATCGACATCTGAAAACCAGCGAGTAGAGTCGCGAGCCATAAACGACGCGAACGATGGTTGGTCAACCAACTCATGTCTTGCTTGGGACCAATAGTGTGGAAGTGAATCGGGATGTGGCACTCATGCGCAGCTTCCCACAATGGATTCCAGTTCTCATGCCACAACGGCATCATACCTGGGGAGATCGGAATTTCAGCGCCTCTAATGCCCATCTTGGCGCAGCGTCGCACTTCATCGGCGGCTTTGTCAGGAGAGAAAGTCGGAAGACAAGCAATCGTCGCTAAACGCTCAGGACAAGCCTTGGCAAAATTCGCGGCAAAATCGTTATAGATACGGACCACAGTCTCAACGATTTCAGGATCTTGTAAGCGGAAAGCGGCACCGAGAATACCGTAGAGGACTTCCCCGACTACCCCATCTCGGTCTTGGTCTAACAAGCGATATTTGGGATCAGACGTGCGGAAAATGCCGCGTTTGTAATCTTCATACAGCCCTTCGGCTGCCATCCGGTCTGACCGGTAAATCTGGCCAGGAACATACTGACGCCCTGCCGATCCCATTCCTCCCGCAAGCCCAAGATTCGCGCCGTTATGGGCAACCCATGATTTTCCCTCGGGACTTTCAACAACTTTCGGCATTTTGTCTTTGAGCGCGGCGGGTGCATTGGCAGTGAACAACGTCGGTGGTAACCACGGCAAGTCGATATGTCCATCTGCAGAAATCACCGGATGATTAAACATGCGCATTTCCTCCCTGGTGTGCTTCCTATAGCAGAAATGGCTCGCCCCTGAAAAGCGCAGCGACAAGCCGCGACTTCTCTTGTATAGTAGAAAGCTTGTAGACTACAAGAGTAAGGTTATTGTGAATTATCGCGCATTTTACATTCTGAATTTCGCCGTGTTTACCGGTATGCTGGGCGTTGGCATCGTCATCCCCTTCTTGCCGATCTATGCCAAAACGCTTGGAGCAACCGGCGTTACCATCGGCGTCTTTTTTGCCAGTTTTTCACTAGCACAAATGCTCTTCATGCCGTTCATCAGTCGTTGGTCAGATAGCCACGGCCGCAAGTGGTTTATCGTTTGCGGCTTGTTCCTCAGTAGTATTCTGTCCTTATGGTACGTGTACGCACCATCGATTGGCTATCTCATTGTTGGACGTTTTTTCCAGGGCGGGATGATGGCCTTGGTCTTGCCGATCGCCTCGGCCTATGTTGGGGACCTCGCTCCACCGCAGCAACGCGGGACCTATTTGGGGATTTTCAATTTGTTTATCACCAGCAGTTTTGGCGTAGGACCACTTGCAGGTGGCTGGATCAGCGACCATTACGGTATTGCCGCAAGTTTCTATTGGATGGGCGGACTCACCTTTTTATCTTTTCTAGCGGTGTTACTGCTGCTACCGGAGTCGCACGGCAGTGCCCAAGCCAAAGCCCAACCAACCTCGTATCGAGAGTTGCTGCAACAACCCAAGGTCAAAGGGCTCGCCCTGTATCGCATGGTCAACTCGATTCAAATGGGGTTGTGGTTTTCTTTTCTTCCATTACTCGCAGCGGAAGTTCTTCAATTGGACAACTCACAGATCGGAACCGTCATTGCCACCCATATGTTGGTCAGCTCCCTCGTGCAGGTTCCGGCTGGCCGTTTGGCCGATCGCATGAGCCGGCATACCCTGGTTTCGCTTGGTGGCTATCTTGGCTCGCTGGCATTTCTGGCAGTATGGTACGCGCAAGGATTTATTCATCTATTAATCATTGGCGCTTTCACTGGCGCCCTGATGGCAGTGGCCATGCCGGCTCTCACCGCACTCGCAGCCGACGAAGGACAAAACAGCGGTATGGGCGCGGTCATGGGGGTACTAAACATGGCGATGAGTGTTGGTATGATGTTGGGACCGGTACTCGCAGGAACACTCGCAGAAATCTTTGGACTACGGTTGTTGTTTGTTTTTGGCGCTGTGGTGGGGGTGCTCGGGACGTTAGGGTTCGCTCGCTTGTCGAAACAACAAGGCGCGCCTGCCCTCGCGGCACCCGATCTGAGAGGACGCCAAACTGAACTGAGCGTGTGACCTCGTCATTAGATAGTCGTCATACCAGAAAGTGGTGCCCGATCATGTCTCTCAACTTCTTTGGCCTCCGGCAAACTCCATTTGGTGAAGTTGACTCAGCGTCGCTGTTCTGGACGCAACAACGACAAGATCTTGCCGCGACCATTCGCCGTTCCCTTATCGAGCGACAAGGAATGGTGATGCTGACCGGCGAGGATGGGAGTGGGAAAACGACTTTTATCCGTGCGGTACTCGACGAACTCCCTGCCCAGTCCATTACAGTCATTCCTCTGTCGGCTGAGAAACTGTCGTTTTCTCTGTTACTCGATACCGTGATTACCAAGTTGGGTGGAACAGTCGAACAAGATTACACGATCTCTCTGGCAGATACACCTGCAGCAGCCACCGCCAATCAACCGTTAGCCCCGTTAGAGGATATCGCCCCGCGCATACGCGCACTCCATGCGGCATTACTGGCAACGTGCGCAGAGCATGAAGGTTCTGTTGTTATCGTCATTGACGATGCCCATCAGCTTCCGGTGAAGACATTGAAGGATTTTCACTGGTTGTCGGTATTGGAAACACAAGGCAAGAAACTCTTACAAACGATCCTTATTGGGAATGCTACGCTACTCCTCAAACTGGAAATGCCCCAGTTACAACAACTGAAACGGCGCATGGCCACCTCTGGAGAACTGCGACCCTTCACATTTGAAGAGAGTTTTGTCTATCTGGTAACCCGGATACGAACCAAAGTCGGTCCACGTCTGGCCACACCACTTTTTTCGGTGGAGGCCCTTCGTCTTCTTGCGCGACATGGCAAAGGCAACCCGCGGACTCTGAATACCCTTGCCAATGCCGCCTTGCATGCTGGGACCGCACGCCAACAAAAACCAATTTCTGGTCCGCTCATGCTTGAGGCGATTGCTGAGGCTCGTGCGCTGCTCATGCTCAACCGCCCGAATATCCCCCCTCAGCCCCCTTCCCGTCCACGAGTGAGTTCACGAGTAACTCCAAAGCGTATACCTCCATCAGTCACTGCACGACCTCTGTGGGCAGCCGGTGTCGGTGCGCTTGCCGCAGCGTTGCTGCTATTTGCCTATCAGAGTGTGAGAGGCGGGTGGGGCGCGATCTGGCACAACCCTTTAGATTTCTTTCGTAAGAGTACAGTAGCGCAGGCATCCCCTGGCACCGGAACCACCCTGCCCTTGGTTTCTTTGTCCACCGAACAATCTGTCACACCAGAGGTCGCGCCCTCTGAAGAACCAGTACAACGTAACCAGCGCAACAAAACGCGGCGGAAGCTAGAAAAAGAGCAAGAAAAAGCTCAAGAGAGCAGCCGGTCTGCGCCGCGGTCATCGGCACGCAGAAATAAAGACACAGAAAAGACCACACGCCGCGCCCCTGGTGGTACTCCAACTTCTTCCCCGGAGCAAAATCGCAGTGCCGCAGAATTGTCAGGACCAGGAAAAATTCTCTATCGCATTCCCCCCAATGCGGCCTCTAATCAAGATCGCCTGTTTGATGAGTAAGGAGACGTGCATGACGAAAAAACCTGCTGTGAGTGTCGCCCCCATGCCTGGGCGACGGAAAACAACAATCGAACTGGCTCAACGGTTTGAAGCCATGGGATTTAGCGGCATATACAGTCCTAGTGTGATCGACAATATGACGTGGTGTGCACTACTCGCGCAGACCACGAAAGAGATTCCGTTCGGCACTGCCATCACTAACATCTATACTCGCCATCCATTCGATTACGCGCAAACAGCGTCATTCATTCACGAACTGTCCGGTGGGCGATTCCAATTTGGTATTGGCGTCAGTCACGGACCAATGCATCAACGTCTGGGACTCCAAGTCGGAAAACCGCTGGGCGATATTCGTAACTTCATTAGCGAAATGAAAAAGAGTGTACCAAGCGCTGATATGTTGCCACCGATAGTCCTGGCAACGCTGCGCAAACCAATGGTGCGTCTAGCTGGTGAAATTGCTCAAGGCGCGTTATGGGCCAATGCCGCACGTTCGCACATGGCCGCTTCTATTGCTGCGTTGCCAGCAGAAAAACGCAAAGATCCCAAGTTCATGATTGGCAACATGGTGCCAACCTGTATTGATGACGACAAAGCTACAGCCGCCGCGGTCAATCGCCGTACGCTGTCCAGCTATGTTCGCCTGCCTAATTATCAACAGTACTGGATCGAAGCAGGCTTTGAAGAAGAGATGATGGCGGTTCGTCAAGCGATCGCCAACAAAGAAGAAGAAAAAATTCCCCAACTGCTGTCGGATCGCTGGTTATCACAAGTGACACTGTACGGCTCGGCCAAAGAAGTGCGCGAAGGAGTCGAAGCGTGGCACGACGCCGGTGTCAATACACTGATTGTGGTACCAACCTCAGCACGTGGCAATCAATTGGTAGCGTTCGAAGAGTTGTTTGCGGCGTATCGGTAACGTTAGCGATCAGCACTCAGCAGTCAGCCAGAAAAATAAGAGTGAAAATTTCTTCAGAAGCTGAAAGCTGACCGCTGAGTGCTACGCCAGCACAAAGGCCCTCTTCACCCTACGACGAATCGCAGCTATATCGACGAAAGAATGCGCGTACACAAAAAATACTGACGCGACATAGGAGGAACTGCATGCTGAAACCGATCATTTCTGCGGATTCACACATCACCGAGCCACCGGGCACGTACGTGGACCGTATCGATAAGAAATATAAAGATACCGCCCCACACATTGTCCGCGACGAAAGAAAAGGGGACCTCTTTATCATCGATGGCTTAAATCAGCCGATTCCGATGGGGCTCGTCGCAGCAGCAGGCAAAAAGGCGGAAGAGTTACAAGCTTTTGGTGCGAAGTTTGAAGAATTACACCGTGGCGGTTGGGATCCTCAGGCTCGCATGGCCGAACAGGATCGCGATGGCGTAGCAGCGGAAGTCATCTATCCGACTGTTGGCATGCTCCTGTGTAATCACCCGGACTTCGATTACAAGAAAGCTTGCTTTGATGCCTATAATCTGTGGGTTACTGAATACTGCTCCTCCAATCCCGATCGTTTAATCGGCCTCGGGCAAACGGCACTGCGATCAGTCGACGAAGGTATTGAAGACTTGCGCAAAATCAAAGCTCTTGGCCTCAAGGGTGTCATGATGCCTGGAAATCCGCAGATCGCCGACTACGATGATCCCATTTATGCACCGTTCTTTGAAGCAGCCATTGATCTGAAGCTCCCACTGAGTTTCCATATTCTCACCAGTAAAGGCGATGTCGTCGGTGCACCATCACGCGGACCGAAAATGAATGGCTTCCTCTCCATCATTCGTGGGTGCCAGGACATCATGGGGACCTTCATCCTCGGTGGAGTGTTTGAACGTCACCCGAAGTTGAAGATTGTTTGCGTTGAAGCCGATGCTGGTTGGGCGCCGCATTACATGTACCGTATGGACCATGCCTATGATCGTCACCGCTACTGGCTCACGGCAAGCAAGCTCAGCAAGATGCCGAGTGAATATTTCCGTGAACATATCTATCTCACCTTCCAGGATGACTGGGTGGCCTTCCAGATGAAGGACCTGTGCAATGTGCGGCGCTTGATGTGGGCAAATGACTTTCCCCATAGCGACTCAACCTGGCCGCACTCGCAAGAGCTGCTCGCGAAACATACCTCGCATCTGACAGAAGAAGAGAAGAACTGGATTCTCCACGATAACGTAGCTGAACTGTACAACTTGCCGAACTAAGTACGGAGACTTCCGCTCTGTCCACGTTCATCGTAAGATCAGGGGCAGCGTACCTCGCTGCCCTTTGAATTTGTGCGTCCTCACGGACAGATTGCTTCATGCGCTCATCACTACCGTCGTACGATTTTAGCCAGCCACATCTGCTCTCGCTGTTGTTGCTCTTGCCGTTATTCTGGCTCTGGCAATGGCGCGCATTCCGTCGCTTGCCATCGTTGTTGAGCGTGCTCCTCCATTCGCTCGTCCTGGCATTGCTGATTCTTGCCGTTGCTGGCTTACACACCTTACGACCAGGTGCCGCTAGCATCCCGCTTCTGGTCATTGACCTGTCTCGCAGTTTGACTGCCCCACAACGACAATGGATACGAGACACGATTGAGCACCAACTCCACCCACAACCTGATACCCCAACGGTTATCTTTGCAGGAGCCGCAAAACAGGTCGACTGGCGAGAAGCCAAGAACCTGCTCGCGAAACCACCCGAAGACTTACAACTCACCGAGACTAGCCTGCAACGCGCGCTCACAGCTTTGCTTGACGAAACCCATAATCGTCATGTCTATCTGTTTACCGATGGTTGGGAAGTCAGAGAAGGTGATCCGTCGACGGGAACACAGAACGACACTCCCGCAACTGCAGCAAAAGCCGTGTTTCCCCTCCTGAAGGAACGACAGTTAAAAATTTATCCCTTCCTTCCGCCACCTCCGGCCATCGTCCCCAACATCGCCATTCAACGGTTTGGGGTCCCGCACGCTGCCAATGGTGGCGACACCATTCAGGCCCGTATCGCGCTGGAAAATACCAACCCGCATCCCGTACGAGGTGAACTCAGGGTGACAGAGACAGATCGGGTCGTCTGGCAACAGCCCCTCACGCTCAATCCCGGCGCCTCAGTCTTCACTCACGCCATTACGTTCCCTGAAACCAGTAGTGGGCTTATTCCTCTCCGTGCCGTCTTCACTCCGAGTGCAGCTTCAGAAGATGCCACCCAACCAGATAATCACGCGACAGCCTGGTTACAGCTGACCCCCAAAGAGCGAGAAATCTTGCTCGTCAGTGCGCGCGCTCAAGACAACCGTTACCTTGCACGGATCCTCAGCAGTCAAGGGTTAGGCACGACAGCCATCGATTTACCTGCCGCAATACCGCCGTTGTCGTCTTTTCGCGCCATCATCCTCAACAACGTCGCGCGCAACAAACTTCCCGGCCCACTTCTTTCCGGGCTCGATAACTACGTCCGTCAAGGTGGTGGACTCATTATGATCGGTGGTGAAGAGAGTCTTGGACTTGGTGGCTACAAGGGTTCAGAAGTTGAACAGATACTACCAGTGACGGTCACTCCACCGCAGAAAGAAGAGCACACGACGGCAGTCGTTCTTGTCATCGACACCTCCGGCAGTATGCGGCGTGAATCGAAAATTCTCTATGCCAAAGAAGGCGTGCGCGCCGTCGCCCGCAATCTGAAAGATCGAGACTTCTTTGGCGTTATTGGTTTTGACACTGAAGCGTTTCCGGTGATTCCCGCGCAGCGCATGAGTGGCGTCCGGGCTGACATCGACAGCCGCTTAGAACGCCTCAAACCGTCGGGCGGCACCTTTCTGTTGCCAGCGCTTGAAGAAGCAAAGCGACAGCTCGAACGACAGCCAGCGACCCGCAAACATATGATTGTCCTCACTGACGGTGAAACCGGCGGGAGTGGGAGTGAATATCTCGACCTCGTGACCGCCATCAATCGCGAACTCAAAATTACGATCTCAGCGATTGCGGTGGGGGAAGAGCCGAACTTGCGGCTCCTCTCACGTATCGCTGACTATGGTGGCGGAGCGTTTCATCACACCACCACCCCAGAAAATCTGCCGGACCTCTTTGTTGGAGAAATGCGGCAAGAAAAGAAACCCGAAGAGAAGACCATGGTCGAAAAAGATCTGGTGCCCGTTGCCAACCCAGGGTCACCCATCCTGCAAAGCCTTGAGAACCGTGCGTTTCCGCCCATCAAAGGGTATGTCACCACCCAAGCCAAGCCGGGTGCCAGAACTGACGTATCACTGCAAGCCAACGGTAAACGCCCACCCCTCCTTGCCTCCTGGTCATACGGGCGTGGAAAATCAATTGCCTTTACTTCGGATGCCAATGGTCGGTGGTCAGCCCCCTGGGTGAGTTGGGATGGATTCGCCAAGTTCTGGGAGCAAGCGATTCGCTGGGCGCTTGGAGACAGCAACAAAGCTGGAGACAAACCGAAAGAGCAGTCACAATTACAATTTTCTGTCGAGCTTGGGCACAATACCGATGGTGTCGTGATTGACGTGTTTGCTTACGGAACCAGCGAAGATGGTAAGTCCGCTTTCGCTCGCATTAACGGTCCCGGTATTACTGATGTCTCGCTCGCCCTGCAACGGCTCGCCCCTGGCCATTATCAAGGGATTTATCGTACCAACAAAATTGGCGACTACCGTGTCGATGTGACGCTTCCCAACGGAGAGCACCTCGGACCACTGGGCTACACCCTCCCCCATCAGAACAACGTCGCCGAGATCCCGCAACCACAACCAAACACCCTGCTCCTCGAAGCACTCGCAACCGCGACTGATGGTGCGATCAATCCCGATCCAACTTCCCTCGTCCTCCCCGTCGCTGTACCAGAACCACACTCTTTGTTACCCTATCTCGTTCCGCTGGCCATGGCCGTGTATTTTCTGGAGCTGCTGATACGACGGCTGGTGTAACTATTTCAACTGTACTGTTGTCATTACGCTCAGCTCTCCGTGCGAGGGCGACTTTTCCCCCTCTAGCTCAGTACCGGCACCTCAGCTATTGTCCATCGCATGAAAAGGACAATGCTTGCCATAACTATCGTAACTGTTGGCCTGTGGGCAGGAACCGTCACCAATGTCTATGGACAAGGCTATAGCGGTCTTGGCGTAGATTTCAGCGGATTTGGAGGGGGCTCTGGAGAAGGGTCAGTATTCCCTATTCGCATCAAGCTCAGAGGCACCTTGAACCCGACGACATTGCAAAAGGATAGTACTAAAGTCGCCACTTTGGCGATTAATGGATATCACGAAACCTATCAGTTTGAGATCACGCAAGCAGAATCGGTCGACGACAAACAAATTCCGCGAAGAGCCATCATCCCAAGGATTACCTTTAACTCTTACGATTATCGTATTTTTGGCAACCGGGACCTTCTCTCAAAGATTGGTCAGGCGGTCCCTAATACACCCCTCACTATCATCGGATTTCTCCGACAACGCAAAAGTGAACTGATCATCGAAAGTATCGAGACGATACACGCTGATGGGCGACCTTCCTTAAGCGGCGGAGCAGGAGGAATCCCGCCTGCTCTCATGTCATCCGAGGATCTCCAACCAGAGTGAGAGGCAGAGAAAGGCTTCACCCGTAGGAAATCTCGGATCGGTACGTATAACGTGGTATAAAAATCTTCACTCAGGGAGGCAAATGATGTCTAAGACCTATCGTCACCAATTTTCTCACTTCATCACTTGTTGTGTGCTTCTCTCTTTATTTTGTGTTGCTCCGAGTGGATTTGCACAGGTGCCACCTGGAGGAATGGATGGGGCGACCTCCGACGCCTCCCGAACCCCATTCAAAATTAAACTCACTGGCTTTTTGAACACGAATCCTGAGGCAGGCTCGAAAGTCCTCAAGTTAGGCATTAACGATTTTCGTGAGACCTATCAGTTTGAATTGGTCAAAGCGGAAGCAGTCGATGATAAGCAAATCGGTGAGGGAGCGATTCTCCAACAAGCAGGCAAATATGCTGTCGATTTCGACCTCGTTGGACCACGCGCCTTGCTCTCCAAAGTCGGTCAAGCTGAGCCAGGAACGCCGCTCACGATGATCGGCTTCTTTACCCAACGCAATCGTAAGCTGCAATTGGAGAGTGTCGACGTGGTTGGGCTGACAGAGTCTCAGGATGCTGTGGAATAAAAACTGCGCATACGTCATATTTGCCCGACGTTGCGATGCGACGTCAGCTCTGCCTGGGCCTGGGCCCCTAAACCGTCGACAGCCCCACCGGGGCTGAGTAAAAAGCCAGCGTAAGCTGGCGGCGTGAATGTAGCCCAGCCTTTCAAGGCTGGGGCAGAGGCTGCCTTTTTGACGTCCGTCGCGTAGTGACGGTTGATAAAAGGGTTCATCTGTAACTAGAAGTTGAAGCCCCGGATCTTTATGGTACTCACCCCGCGTATGTCTGCAATTTTTTCTCTCTGTCTCTCTCTCGCTCTGGCTCTCGCCTTGGTCAGTTGCACTCCAAAACAGCCACTGAAAAAGCGTGTGGCAGAGACGCGTATCCCAACCTGCGAAGAAGCGAATCGACTAGCGCATCGCGCTGTTGTCAGCATGGGCTACGCAGCGGCGGCAGTGCAGATCGCGAAACCTGGACAGCCTGGATTCATTGAGGCTAAAAAAGAAGATGGAAAGTCCGGAAAAGTCACCATTACATGTACCGACGAGAGTCATGCGACTGCGGTACCGGATCGCAGCGGAGAACCCGTTCGAGCGTTGGTCGGCGCCGCGGATAAACCTGGTTCATTCCCGCACGTTTTCACGCAAACCTACAACATCCTGTTGAGTAGTCAGAACCTGGGTGATGACGGGCCGGGGCGCGGCATGTCGATGGTGTTGACCCGCTTAGGAAGTTTCGAGTCACAAATGGAGTTGGGCGCAGACCTACCCAAAAGTGGCGTTCTGCCAATTAAGGCGGTCATTACCAACAACTCGCCACGTCCGTACGGATTGAATGCCGATAAGGTTTTTCTCTCCTCTGCAGGTGGCGGGCAAGTCGCACCAGTCGCAGCACCGACAACGCAAGGCAAAGCGTTGCAGGGTGATATTACCCTGCAACCTGGACAAAGCATTACCGGCTATTTGTTCTACCCCACGGGGCAATACACTTCAGCGCGCACCACACTCACAGATAAGGAGAACGACGAAGAAGAAGGATTTTCCGTGCGATTTGAGTGATTAGGCAACTTGAAACTGCATCATGCCAAAGCCTACAGCCATCGCTTGTTCGTACATCACCACGTTGCCTTTCGTACCTTCGACCACGCCAGCGACCGCAACCCAGTTGCGAATTTCGTGCGTACCATTGCCGATCGCATCGAGTTCTGCATCACTGAAGCTGCACATGGCAGGGTTCTGGGCACACAATAAATCGAGAAACTTTTTATCGAAATCTGGAGTCACTCGCCCCATATCTGGAGTACCAACTGCATGGGATAATCCACCAGTTCCAAGAATCGCCACGCGACGCGAACTATCGGCTTTACGAATCGCCTGCCCCACCATACGGCCAAAGTCATAGCAGCGTTTGAGGCTCGGCAGCGGCGGCAAGACGCAATTCTGAATGAGCCAGAGATACGAAAGATCCCACTTCGGAGTCAGGAAATGTGGGACTGTGAGGAAACCGTGGTCGAGCCCCACTTCCCCCAGACGAGTCAGATCAAACCCTTGCTGCACGCCTTCTTTCATCACCGCTTCAGCGAGATCTGACGCACAATTGATCTTGATACTGTTGCTTGGCATCCCTAACCAATTCTCCACTGGTCCGACCGCCGTTGTTGAGGTCACCACCCCAAACGACGGATAGCGACGTGGATCGAGCGCGTTGAAATGTTCATCAGAAATCACCACGAGTGTATCGACCTTCTTATCAGTGAGCGTCTTTTTCAGCGTATCGAACCCCTGGTGAATACGCTGCCAGGTAGGTTGGTCAGCCATTTGCGGAGCCATAGTCATTAACGGGCTGTGAACCGACGCCATAGCGGCAACAATTTGGGCCATCATTCCTCCTTCAGAAAAGAGAGTAATCAGTAGGCTGAAAACGAATGGGAGAACCGGCGACCTTCCCCTCCCCCGTTTCTCCGTTTCACCGTTTCTCCGTTTCTTTCCCCTTCATCCCCGTCGCCGCTTGTAACGATTGCAGATACTGCCCCAGGTCATGCTTAATGGCAAAGGCATACTGCACGAGAATGTACGGATGAGCACCGTGGGTGTAGAGCCAGCCCATGTCCTTGGCTTTGAGCCGTTCGCGCTCTTCGGAAGTGAGGTCATAACTGGAAGTGACTGAGTCCGGATCCTTTTGGTACTGCTCCAGTTTCTCGTCAGAGCGGAAGAGATCGACAAGCATAATGTTGAGGGCCTGGGCACTCATGAGAGCCTCCTTTTTTCCTGGGAGCGCGGGCGTCTCGCCCGCGCTCCCAGGTTGTCTTTATGCATCAACCCTCGCCGACGCATACCCACTAATCACTTCCTGACCATCCTGATTCACCGTGGAAACATCGAGCTCAACGAAATGTTGACCACCCTCTTGGCGAATTTCTTTGACAGTCGCCTTCGCTGTCAGACTATCGCCCGGCCACACCTGGCGGGTGAACCGCACGCCATATTTCGTCAGGCGCCCATCGCCAACGTAATTAGTCAGCATCTTACCGGTCATGCCCATTGAGCACATGCCGTGGGCAAAGACACTAGGATAGCCCGCAATCTTGGTGGTAAAGAGTTCGTCCGTATGCACAGGGTTATAGTCGCCCGATGCTCCCGCGTACTGCACTAATTGTGTGCGCGTGAGGTTCTCGACAATTTTTTCAGAGTGGGTATCGCCAACTTTGAGATTCTTTGCTGATAATGCCATGACGTTCCTCCTCACTATTTCGGATCAACCGGGCGTTCAGTCTGAACACCGACGCTACGGGCCGTAATCACCAGCTCGCCTTTTTGGTCGCGATACTCAGTAATGGTTTCGGAGAACTTTAGTTTGCCCGAGCGTTTGCCTTCCTTCTCCCAGGCTTTTCCGGGTTTCACCGTCACAGTGAGTACATCACCGGGCTTGAGATGACGATGATATTCGAAGTGCTGCTCAGCATGGAGCCCGCCACCCCCACCGCCGCCGCCACCTTCGCTGCTCTTCTCCCGTTTGATGCCGGTGGGTTCCTTGCCTGAGCCAAACCACGGCTGGCCAATCTTCGGGCGTAAGAAATAGTCAGGATCAAACTGGGCACTGGACTGCGCAAACGTCGGTGGCGCGATAATCGAGCCGACTTCCGTTGTCTTCGCATAGTCGGCGTCCGCATAAATTTTGTTGGCGTCACCAACCGAACGAGCAAACATCATAATGTGGCTTGCTTCAACGGGGAATTTAAACTCCGCCATGATGCTCTCTCCTCCTTATACTCTCCCTAGAGACGTGATGCCGGGAGCATACGTCCGCCTCCAGGATGTTGCAAGTCGCTCCCACACCGAATAGTACGTCTTTGTAGGGCAGGCCGTGCCTGCCGACTCTTAGAAACAATAAAAAACGGAGGAAACCATGCCCAAGAAAAAAATGCTCGTCGCTGGTGCATCCGGCCTCGTTGGCTATGCAGCCGTGCAGCATTTCGCCCAGGCGAAAGACTGGGATGCCGTCGGTATTTCTCGCCGTATCCCCGCAGGTTTAGAAGACGCCACTATCGTTTCTGTCGACCTGCAAAACAAAGCGCAGTGCGCGGAGGTATTCAGCAAGATGCATGACGTTACTCATGTCATCTACGCCGCGCTGTACGAAAAGCCAGGACTCGTACAGGGCTGGCGTGAGCGCGACCAGATGGAAACCAACCTGGCAATGCTCGATAACCTCATGGCACCACTGGAGAAGGTCGCCAAGAATTTGCAGCATGTCTCGTTGCTACAAGGCACCAAAGCTTACGGTGCGCACTTAGAGCCCTTCCCTGTTCCAGCCCGTGAACGCTGGCCCCGGCATCAACACGAGAACTTCTACTGGCTGCAAGAAGACTATCTGCGCGACCACCAGAAAGGGAAGTCGTGGCATTGGACGGTGTGGCGACCGCAACTCATTCTTGGTGAATCATTGGGCAGTCAGATGAATGTCATTCCCGCCATTGGTGTCTATGCTGCCCTGCGACGTGAAGCTGGATTACCACTCTCCTATCCAGGCGGTGCCTCATTCGTGTTGGAAGCAATCGATGCTGATATTCTCGCGCGAGCCTGTGCCTGGGCAGCAACAGCCTCTGCCAGTCACAATGAGGTCTTCAATATCACCAATGGAGACGTTTTCGCCTGGCCGAATGTGTGGCCTGCGATTGCTGATGCATTGGGCATGAAAGTTGGCCCTCCAGAGCCATGCTCGCTTGCCGAAGAGATGCCGAAACACGAGGCGGCATGGGCGGCGATCGTCCGTGAGTATGGACTCCGCTCGCCAGCGAGTCTGCGCGACTTCGTCGGTCAGTCGTTTATCGTCGCCGATTTCTCCTTCGGCTTCGGCAGTCGGCATGATTCACTCCCACCAATGCTCGTCAGCACCATCAAGCTGCGGCAGGCGGGTTTTCATGAGTGCATGGATACCGAAGATTGTTTTCAGAAATGGTTCAGGCAGTTTCAGGAGTTGAAGTGGTTACCGCCGGTGGAACGATAGAACAAGGAGAACGTAGGCCGGAATAAGCGCAGCGTTTCCGGCAAGAGCGCGCCGGGAACGGCTTGTGGCCCCTTCGACTGGGCTCACGAAAAGCTTATCCCAGCCTACGGCTATTTTTTTAATTCCGCAATCCACAATCCGCAATTCTTGCGGGCGAGACGCCTGCGCTGCTAGAGCCTCACATCATCCCCTGCGCATGCTTCTCAATTTTCGGCCAGGCCTCGACACCTTTCTGCTGGAGGTCAGCAATGACCTCTGCGGTGTAATCCGCTGTGATGCCAGTTTTGTACGACGCCCGCGCACTGCAGCGAGCAACCCAGTTCATGACACGCGGATAGCGCTTCTCATACAGTGCCGTCCAACCAAACTGCAGTAATGTCTGGAAATACGGAGCCAAAGCAACATCGGCAAGTGAGAACGTATCGCCAACGACCCACGGATTCTTCTCCAGTGACTTCTCCATATCCTGAATTGTCTTCATGTAGGTCTTCACACCGTCAGCCACATCTGCTGCATCAAGGCCAAACTTCACTAATCGTTTCTGTCGCTCACGTCGTGGAGCTTCGGGGATCTTCTCAAGTAACGCCTGCCGCTCTTCCTCAGTTTTCTTCATCAAGCCAGGCATCATCAGCAACGGCCACTGCATCGCACCACACGAAGGATGGAGTTTGCCATCGACGTGCTTCATCCAGAAGCGCACGTGCGCAGCGAGATAGGGGTCAGACGGCATCAAGCGTTGCTGCGGAAACGCGTCATCCAGATATTCACAGATAATGTTCGACTCAATCACCGGTCGCCCGTCATGGACCAGTGTCGGCACTACGCCCAACGGATTCAGCTTAAGGTATTCAGGCCGCAAGTTCTCTTTATCTGGCAGATTGACATGATGGCTCGTCCAGGAGAGGCCTTTTTCGACTAAGACAATCTTCACTTTCTGTGCACACGGTGACTGCGGATGAGTATAGAGTTCGAGCATCACGGCCTCCTTTTGTTTCTCCATTGACCCATTTACCCTTTTCCCCACTTCCCCTTGCCCCCGTTTATACACCCGCCCTGCGTTCCCGACAAAGGCTATTGTGAATTCCCATACTCGTGATAGGGCTCTGCCAGAGGAAAAGACATGAATACGAGCATTGAAAGCCAGATGAAAGAACTTCTCGATCGCGAACAGATCCGCGACCTCGTACACCGCTACTGCTGGGCAGTCGATCGCGGTACGCTCGAAGAAGTCATGGCGCTGTTCCACACAGAATGTAACCTCGCATTAGTTCCTGGCACACGTTATCCAGGGCGCGAGGCCACTCACAAATGGTATAGCGTCTACATGCAGAACCGCATGGAAGTCCTGCGCCATCTCATTCATAACCAAGTCATCACAGTAGATGGCGACACCGCCACATCAAAGAGCTACTTCGACGCCGTCGGCGATCTCAAAGGTGAGTCGATTACCGTCGCGGGGTTTTACGAAGACACATTGTTTCGCGTGAACAGCGAGTGGAAATTCACCGAGAAGGTTATCAAGCTGGACTTCCTAGTTCCGCTACAAGAAGGCTGGGGAGGGAAGCGGATCAAGCGTAACCTGGTGCCACGGAAGGTGTAAGGTTTCAACTAGTAGATAGTCGGCCCTGAAAAAGTCGATTTTAATTAATAATTGGCTAGTAACAGAGTGTGAAGGATCATTTCTGCCGCGTTTGGAGGGCTTTGGTAGCTCCGATCGCTGAGGAAAGCTGGGGACAAGCCAGAGTGAAATTGCAAACAAATGAGCCAAAGAGCGCAAAACCTGGCAAAATCAAGCGTCGATTTATCAACAAATATTTTGTGTTTCTAGATAGTTAGATATTTTTTTCAGGGCCGACTATTACTACTCCGTTAAGTAATAAGATATAGTAGAAAGAGCGAAGAGACAAGGATGGATGAGCAGCGTGAAACTGGCAGAGTTACGAGCGGTCGAGAAGCAGCTGGGCGCGTTTGTGGAGGAGTTTGCTCCTGAATTGGGGCGCGCGGAACGACGCCACTGGGGCAAGCAGTATCTGATGGGGTTATTAGTGAGCTTCCGGTAAAGCCGCTTGACACCCGAGGTTGAGAGACAGCAAGAGCTGCTGCGTGGTTGTTCGCACCAAACTCTCACGGCCAGACCGATGCAACGAGCACGAGATGTGAAGCCCTCCAGG
>VGTJ01000003.1 GCA_016874775.1 Deltaproteobacteria bacterium | reverse complement strand
TCTTCCAAATGCTCGGCCAGATACGTACAGGTGCAATTCTTCGGCGTGCTCACCAAATATTCGACGTACTGCTTCTTGGTAATCATATCCCTAAAATGATACTTGTGGTCCTCAAGCGTAAGTCCTGTGTAGAATGGAAAAAGAGAGAATGTCATGCATCGTTTTGTCTCTAATTCTTAATTTTCATTTTTCATTCTTCATTTGTTTGAGTTGAAGGAGCCGATCATACACAACATGGGCAACTTCATCTTTCGTCATGATAGGAAGCTTCTCCATGCGTTCGCTACGATCAATCAACGTGACGATGTTGGTGTCATGCGCGAATGCCGCCCCTTCTTCCATGACATCATTCGCGATAATCATGTCGAGGTTCTTATTGTGTAGTTTGCGTACGGCATTCTCTAAGACGTGCTCAGTTTCAAGGGCAAAGCCCACGTGTAAGCGGTTGCCCTTGTGCTGACTCAACTCGCCAAGAATATCGGGGTTACGTGTGAGTTCGATCAGCAAGGGACCGTCGGCCTTTTTGATCTTTTGTGACGCTACCTTCGCGGGGCGATAATCAGCAACTGCGGCAGCAGACACGATCATCGTGGCCTGCGGGTAATGTTCAAGGACCGCACTCTGCATTTCACGTGCAGTGCGCACTGAGCAAAAGCGGACGCCTCGTGGTGCAGAGAAAGAGGTCGGGCCACTGACCAGGGTAACCTCTGCGCCGCGGCGCCATGCGACCCGCGCTAGCGCAAATCCCATCTTGCCGGTCGAGCGATTGGTGATGTAACGCACTGGATCGATTGGCTCGGCATTGGGGCCGGCGGTGACAATAATCTTTTCTTGCGTGAGATCTTTCTTGGTCAATGCAGCGCGTGCGTCCTCGACAATATCTTCGGGTTCTGCCAATCGCCCTTTTCCTTCGTAGCCGCAGGCCAAAAATCCTTCCCCTGGTTCGACGAACCGATAGCCGCGCGCTGTGAGAAGGCGCATGTTCTCTTGGACTGCTGGGTGGGCATACATGTGTACGTTCATAGCTGGTGCGACCAGCACTGGAGCCGTTGTCGCTAACAGTACCGTGGTGAGCAGGTCATCAGCGATGCCATGCGCCACTTTGCCGATGACATCGGCAGATGCGGGAGCAATCAGAATCAGGTCTGCAGTATCAGCTAAGCGAATATGACCAATTTCTGATTCCTGCGTCAGGCTAAATGTCTCTGTGGCAACCGGATTGCCGGAGAGCGTTTGCAAAGTCAGCGGAGTAATGAACTCTTGGGCATTTTTGGTCATCAAGACCCGAACAATCGCGCCCTCTTTGACCAGTAGACGCGTAATTTCTGCGGCTTTATAGGCGGCAATACCACCAGTGATGGCCAAGACAATAGTTTTTCCAGCAAGCATAGTGTGATCTTTTTTGCGTAATCCTAGATGCGGTCTTACTGCATGCTACGTGCAAGGTAAAGCACAGGGTGAAATATCTGTAAAGTCACGATACAGAATTATTCATGCTGGCACGCCTTGACCTTTTCCCCACCTTTGGCATCATGAGAGAAACAGCATCGCAAACGCCACACTTTAGGTTAAAATATTTTTTTGAGTAATCTAGTGCCGCTCCAAGCCACACGGTCTGCTGCAAGCGTTCCCGCTCCGCATCTCCTCGTTGCTGCTGAGCTTGAACAAGTTGAACAAAAACTGACAAGTCTGATTCAGTCTCGTGAACCATTGCTGAATGAGATTGCCAACTATTTAGTGAAAGCGGGTGGGAAACGAGCCCGACCGGCTGTGGCGATCCTGGTCTTTCGTGCCTGTGGCGGTGAGAACCCTACCGATATTATCGATATTGCGACGGCGTTAGAGCTGATTCACTCAGCTTCGCTCCTGCATGACGATATTATTGACGGTGGGGAATTACGCCGGGGGAAACCCTCTGCCTATTGTCGCTTTGGCCTTGCCGATACATTAGTTGCTGGAGACTTCCTGTTTGGTCGAGCCTTTGCCCTCTGCGGACGCTTTGACGAGAAGGTCGTGAACTGGATCACTGAAGCCTGCATTGGCCTGACCGAAGGAGAGGTCATGCAAGGGCGTTTTCGACGTAATCCTGCAGTGACGCTCGAAGATTATCTGGAGATCATTGACCGAAAGACCGCGACGCTGTTTGCCAATGGCGCACGGGTCGGTGCTTATCTGGCTGGAGCATCTCAAGTTGTCATCGAAAGCGTGGCCACGTGCGGATACTGCGCTGGCATGGCGTTCCAGATTGTCGATGATTTGCTTGATATTGATGGCGATGGCGATTTGACCGGGAAGACGATCGGTATCGACCTCAAAGACGGCAACCCGTCACTGCCGTTGGTGATGACGATCCAGCGTGACGCTGATCTCCGTAAAGTGTTTGAAAAACAAGATCCTACCGATCAAGAAATCCAGCTTGCTTTAGAAAGGGTGCGCCACTCCGGAGTGATAGCCGAGGGACGAACGATTGCTCGTTCCTATGGTCAGCAAGCGCTTGCAGCGTTGGAGAACCTTGAACCGTCGCCGTACTACGACAGCCTGGTGTATTTTACCCAACAGCTCTTCGACCGCATTTCTTGAGTAGTGAGGAAGAAGACATGAAGCCGGATGTGTCACCCGAGATCATGCGGCAACTGACCGAATCGCTGCGGTCGTATGTCGCGTCATTGAAAGAAAGTGGGGTCACTGAGCTGTCACGTAGCGCACGACCGCTGCCGGCGAATCCGACTTCTGTAGCCTCCTCGGGTGTTTCTAGAGCAACTGTCGAACCGCTTCCTGATCTGTCTCCTGTCGCGACACAGAAAAAGACGTCAGTCCATGCGCCAAAGACCTCGCCTGTGACGCGTGAGGTGGAGGTGTCGACAATGTCATCCCCAGGAAGTGATCTGTTTTCATCCTCGAAACTTGACAAGGTCCACAGTTTAGAAGAGTTGCGTACAGAAATAAGCGACTGCCGTCGCTGTAAGCTGCGCCAGGGGCGCACCAATATCGTTTTTGGGGTAGGCGACCCGCACGCAGAGGTAATGTTCGTTGGTGAGGGGCCAGGTCGCGATGAAGACATCAGAGGAGAACCTTTCGTTGGTCGTGCTGGGCAGCTCTTGACTGAGATCATTACCAAAGGGATGAAAATGCGGCGCGACGAGGTGTACATTGCCAACGTGGTGAAATGCCGGCCGCCAGATAATCGTAATCCCGAGCCTGACGAGATCACTGCCTGTCAGCCGTTTCTTATGAAACAGGTTGAACTCGTGAAGCCACGTATTATCATTGCCTTAGGAACGTTTGCCGCGCAAACGTTGCTGCAAAACAAGACCCCGATTTCCCGACTACGCGGGGTATGGCACAGTTATCAAGGTGTTAAACTCATGCCGACTCTTCATCCAGCGTATCTGTTGCGGAATCCCAATGACAAACGATTGGTGTGGCAAGACATTCAGGCAGTGCTGCGAGAAATGGGACGACTATAGATTTTCTCGTTGCGGAGGCGTTGTTCTCGTCCTTCTGCTGTGGAGCCTCCTCGCCCTGCCGGTTCAAGCTGGCGATCCTGCACCTACAGCTATCAAACACATCAATTTCATTGCGATCGATGCCACGATCAATCCAGCTATCGCTGATTTTATCCATGAAGGTATCTCACGCTCGGTCGAAGAAGGCGCCGTGGCACTGGTGATTCAGCTCGACACTCCTGGAGGGCTACTCAACTCGACTCGTACGATTGTGAAAGACCTTCTTGGCGCGCAACTCCCCGTGATTGTCTATGTTGCACCGAGCGGTGCCGGTGCTGGGTCCGCAGGGGTGTTTATCACGATGGCTGGACATATCGCAGCCATGGCACCAGGGACGACGATTGGCGCGGCCCATCCCGTTGGAGGCGGTGGGCAGGATATTAAAGGAGACCTCGGCGAGAAGATCGAGAATTTCACCGCGTCCTTTAGTGAAAGCATTGCGCAACGTCGCGGGCGCAACGTGGAATGGGCGCAAAAGGCGGTGCGTGACAGTGTCGCCATCACAGAAACGGAAGCGTTGCAAAAGAAGGTCGTCGATGTCGTTGCGACAGATATTCAGGATTTATTGCGCAAAGCCAATGGCCGGAAGGTGGAAGTGGGGAGCACGCAAGTGACACTGGACTTTCGCCCGGCACAAACTGCGGGTGACGCCTTTCGGATTGTTCAGATTGACATGCGCGTCAAGCATCGCTTCCTCAACTTTCTCGCCGACCCCAATGTCGCCTATCTTCTGATGATGGCCGGCATTCTTGGCTTGTATGTTGAATTTACCAATCCAGGGGTGGTCTTTCCTGGCGTGGTCGGCGGTATCTGCCTGTTACTGGCCTTTGCGGCGTTCCAGGTCCTCCCGATTAACTACTCTGGACTGCTTCTGGTGCTGCTCGGGATTGGATTACTCATTGCCGAAGCTTTCCTCCCCACTTTTGGGGTGCTGGGGATTGGTGGGGTGGTTTCCTTCATCCTGGGGTCTTTGTTTCTCTTCGATGCACCGGATGCAGATTTGCTCGTCGACCGTAGCATTATTGCTTCGGTAGGAGCTGGAGTTGCGCTCATCATGCTTTTTATTGCCACGTTGGCGGCTCGGACCTTCGGACAACGCCCGGTATCAGGTGTGGATGCATTGATCGGAACAACTGGTGAAGTCCGGGTGCGCATCGCTCCGCGTGGAAAAGTGTGGGTACACGGAGAATATTGGAACGCTGAGAGTGAGGAAACGCTTGAAGTAGGAGAACGAATTCAAGTTGTTGGTATAAAAGACTTGGTCTTGCGCGTTCGTAAAGCTGTTGGCTAGGAAGAAAGCGAGGAAGCACATGGGTGAATTGGTTTCGCTGATCGGCCTTGGATCCTTGGGTCCAGCAATTATATTGATCCTTGTTTTCTTGGCCAACTCGATTCGGCGACTCTTAGAATACGAACGGGGAGTGATCTTTCGGCTCGGTCGACTCCAGGATAAACCGCTTGGGCCCGGCATTCGCATCGTCTTGCCACTGATTGATCAAATGGTGAAAGTGGACATGCGCACTATTACGATGGACATTCCGCCACAAGATGTCATCACCAAAGATAACGTCTCGGTCAAAGTGAATGCCGTGCTCTATTTTCGTGTCGTTGAGCCGAGCCGTGCGGTTGTCCAGGTCGAGAACTACCTGTTTGCTACATCGCAACTTGCACAGACAACCTTGCGCAGCGTCTGTGGACAAGAAGAACTCGACGATTTGCTATCAGAGCGAGAGAAGATCAATTCACGCCTGCAAGAGATTATTGACGCCCATACTGATCCGTGGGGAATCAAAGTCTCACTGGTTGAGATTAAGCACATCGACCTGCCACAAGAGATGCAACGTGCACTGGCCAAACAAGCCGAAGCAGAACGTGAACGACGAGCAAAGATTATCAATGCGGAAGGTGAGTTCCAGGCTGCACAGCGACTCGCGGATGCCTCCGTGATTATCGAGCAACATCCGGTTGCGCTACAGCTGCGGTATCTGCAAACTCTGTCCGAGGTTGCAACGGAAAATAATTCGACGACACTGTTTCCCGTACCGATAGATCTGTTGACCCCGTTTTTTGGGCCAAAGAAGAACAGTTAACCTTAGCGTGCACGAGGAGCGGCAACGGAAGGTGCCGTTACTTGGACACGAACATCTTGCGATGACGGTTGCATGCTACTTGCCGATTTTGATTATGACCTGCCTCCAGAGTTAATTGCTCAAGAACCAACCCCTGAGCGGGCGAGTTCGCGCTTGCTCGCACTCGCCCGTGGTTCTCAACAGATTACTCACCGTCAATTCTCGGACATTGTCTCGCTTCTTCCCCCTGATAGCCTCTTGGTGCTCAATGACACGCGGGTCTTTCCCGCGCGCTTGCGTGGGCACAAAGAGAGTGGGGGGCGTATCGAACTTTTGCTGTTGCGACGCTTACCAGGAACTGCGGAAACTTGGGAGGTGATGAGTAAGGGAACACAAGGGATGAAAGAGGGATCGCGCATTGTTGTGACTCCCGAGTGCTCTGGAGTATGGGTGACCGCACCGCATGACGGACGTGGAGAGTTACGCTTTTCGCTCACTGGAGCTGATAGCTTCTTTACCCTGCTTGACCGTGTCGGTGAGATTCCGCTGCCTCCGTACATCAAACGTACACTAGGAACCCGACCTGAAGATCACGAACGCTATCAGACTGTTTATGCGCGCCATGTCGGGGCGGTTGCTGCACCAACTGCCGGTTTGCACTTTACCCCGGAGTTATTGGCGACAGTGCAAGAACGAGGCATCGAGGTTGTGTTCCTGACGTTGCACGTTGGTGCCGGGACATTTCAGCCGGTTCGCTCAGAACACATTGAATCTCACGTCATGGAAGAGGAAGAATACGAGATTTCCGAAGATGTTGCGCAGCGGGTTAACACTGCTAAACATCAGGGTCGTAAGATCATTGCTGTGGGAACGACCAGCACGAGGGCGCTGGAGTCAGCGTGGCATGACGGCAGCGTCCAAGTTGGGCGTCACCGTTCATCACTTTTTATCTACCCAGGATTTCCCTTTCAGGTGATTGATGGGCTGATCACCAATTTCCATTTGCCGCGTTCAACATTACTCATGCTGGTGTCTGCCTTCGCTGGCCGGGAGGTTATCCTAGAGGCGTATAAAGAAGCTATCCGGCAGCACTATCGCTTTTACAGCTATGGCGATGCGATGTTAATTCTCTAATGGCGGTTGCAAGGGCGCGGAAAAACGACTAAAAAGTCCCGCAAACCAAAGAATAT
This sequence comes from Deltaproteobacteria bacterium, assembly GCA_016874775.1. NCBI lineage: Bacteria > Pseudomonadati > Myxococcota > Myxococcia > Deltaproteobacteria bacterium. The sequence continues at coordinate 66,837 of VGTJ01000003.1, read as the reverse complement.
TGGGGGCTAGGCGGTCGTTTTCTCTCCTCATGTTTCGTTTTACCGTTACACAGCGAGATTCTGCTACGCAAGCACGCCTTGGGCAGTTAGAGACGTCGCACGGGACCGTTGCTACGCCGGCCTTTATGCCAGTAGCCACACAGGGGACCGTGAAAGCGACGACTCCATGTGAACTCCGCGAGCTTGGTGCGGAAATCATCCTCGCGAATTCCTATCATCTATATTTGCGGCCCGGAGCTGCGCTGATCGAAGGCGCGGGCGGACTCCACCAGTTCATGGGATGGAACGGACCGATCCTCACCGATAGTGGTGGATATCAGGTGTTTAGCCTCAAAGACTTATGTCGGATCAGCGAAGAAGGGGTGCAGTTTCGTTCTCACTTGGATGGTTCGAAACACTTTCTTACCCCAGAGTCGGTCGTTCGCACCCAAGAGCAACTTGGGGTAGACATCGCGATGGTCCTGGATGAATGCGTCTCCGCCCCCGGAAGTTATGACCAAGCGGCACGAGCCAGTGCCCTAACGACTCGCTGGGCAGCGCGTGCACGTGTTGCGCAACGTCGTGAGGATCAATCTCTCTTTGCCATCGTACAGGGCGGTATCTTTCCTGACCTGCGTGAACAAAGTGCTCGGGAATTAATGGCGCTCGAATTCCCTGGCTATGCGGTTGGCGGTCTGAGCGTAGGCGAAGATCCACTTGTGACACATGAAGTGGCACGGCACGCAATCCAATTCCTTCCCCAAGATCGTCCTCGGTACCTCATGGGCGTTGGTATGCCCGAACAACTTGTGCGTTACGTTGCGCTTGGTTTTGACATGTTTGATTGTGTGTTGCCAACACGGAACGCGCGCAACGGAACGCTCTTCACTTGGTCAGGCAAACTCAACATCCGTCGGGCCGAATATGCTACCGATCCGCGCCCGATTGAGGAAGGCTGCCAATGTTACACGTGTCAGCACTTTTCGCGTGCGTATCTCCGCCATCTTGCGATGGCAGGAGAGATTCTGTCGGCACGGCTCAATACACTGCACAATCTCTACTTTTACCAACGGCTCATGCGATCTATGCGTACGGCTTTGGCTGAGGGGCGCTTTGCGGAGTTCGCTCACCCGTTTCTTTTGCCGGTAGATGTGAAACAAGATAAACAAGAGGAGAATAAATGGCAGCTCTAGCCTATGCCCAAGGGGCTGATCCGATGGCTGGTCCGGGACCGTTGGTCCAGTTTCTTCCACTCGTGTTGGTCATGATCATCTTCTATTTCTTGCTGATCCGGCCACAGCAACAGAAAGCCAGGGATCATCGACAAATGCTGGATGAGCTGAAACGGAACGATCGGGTGCTGACCAACGGGGGAATATATGGTCGGATCATTGAATTGAGCGAGAGAGAATTGACACTGGAAATCTCACCAAATGTGCGTATTCAAGTTGATCGGGGACATATCGAGACTGTGATGAATGCAGTGAAACCGGCAGCCAAAGGTGCTAGCACGGAAAAGAGTGAAGGAAAGGATAAGTGATGCAAAAGGGGATTCTGTACCGTGCGCTGCTTGTTCTCGCACTGGTTGTGTGGGCGGTGGTGTATCTTGTTCCCTCGCTGATGGAAAAAGTCCCGGAGTGGTGGTCAGCGATTCTCCCCTCACGCAAAATTCACCTCGGGTTGGATTTGCGTGGAGGAACTCACCTACTGTTGAACATTGATATGGAAAAGGCCATAGAGAACGCTTTGGACCAGAACGCGGAAGAGCTGCGCCGGGCAATGCGAGAGGCGAACATTGCTGGGGTCGAAGTCCAGCGCGCGGACAAATCGCTCCGCATTCGGCCCTCAACGCAAGACGCGAAAAATAGTGTCGAAAAGCTGCTCTCCGAGCAGTTTCCGACCCTCGTCGCTGATGGGGCACCAACGCCAGCCGAAGGAGAGATTTCACGAGTCTTCGATCGACGTGAGGTCCAGCGCCTGCATGAATATGCACTCGATCAGTCTCTTGAAACAATTCGCAACCGTATCGATCAGTTCGGCGTTTCTGAACCCACGGTGCAGCGACAAGGGAGTCAGGATATTCTCGTGCAGCTCCCTGGGATTCAAGATACGTCCCGGGCCAAGAATATATTGAAACAAGTTGCCGCTCTTGAATTCAAGCTCATTGCCACCGGTGACAAAAGCGGCCCGGAAGGCACGGTGAACATTGCAGGACAAGAACGAGATCCGCTGAGCGGACAGATGCGCAAGACCGATTATACACTGGAGCGAAAAACGCTCATGACTGGCGAGGTCGTCTCTGATGCCCGGGTACGACCGAGTGCTGACCTTGAGGGGCCATATGTTGAACTGGTCCTGACCGATAGTGGCGCCCGCCTGTTTGAAAAGATTACGGGCGATAATGTCGGTCGCCAACTCGCCATTATCCTCGATAATACTGTGTATTCGGCGCCAACCATTAGTGAAAAAATAGGCGGTGGCCGTGCTTCGATTACTGGCAATTTCGATATCAAAGAGGCTCGTGATCTGGCTATTGTCTTGCGCGCCGGAGCGTTACCTGCACCGGTGACGATTGCCGAAGAACGTACCGTAGGTCCATCCTTAGGCAAGGATTCCATTCGCCAAGGGATCTTATCGTTTATGGTGGGCGGCGCGCTGATCATTACGTTTATGATTCTCTACTACAAATTTGCCGGAGTTCTTGCCGACTTGGCGGTGATCCTCAATGTCGTGCTGCTACTCGCAGCGCTCGCCGCGTTTGAAGCAACGCTGACGCTACCTGGCATCGCCGGGATCGTTCTCACTGTCGGTATGGCGGTCGATGCCAACGTGCTGATTAACGAGCGCATGCGTGAGGAATTACGCTTAGGAAAGAACGCACGCGCGGCAGTTGAAGCAGGGTATGAGCGGGCGTTGCCGGCGATCTTCGACTCAAATATCACCACCTTCCTCTCTGGGCTGATTCTGTTTCAATTCGGTTCAGGACCGGTGAAAGGTTTTGCTGTCACGTTGTGTATTGGCATTATCACGACGGTGTTTACCGCCGTATTTTGTACACGCGTGGTCTATGACTATCTGTTAGCGAACAAGCGATTGACGACGCTCAGCGTATGAGGAAAACGATGAATTCAGAATGATGAACGGTGAATGGGAGAGAGTTCTCCTCGTCTGCTACTCATCGTTCAGCGTTTCGTGTTCCGCATTGTAGTAGGATTTTATGGAACTGATTAAACCAAATACCAATTTCGATTTTGTCCACTATCTAAAGCCCGCCATTACCTTCTCTTTAGTCCTGATTTTGCTGGGACTCGCGTCCCTGGTGTATCGTGGCGGACCCAATTACGGTGTGGATTTTGTTGGCGGCACGGTGGTGCATGTGAAATTTACTCAGCCCACCTCGATTGCCGATATTCGTCAGGCGTTGGCGACGACCAACATTCCGGGAGGCATTGTCCAAGACTTTGGCCAGAGCGGAAACGAATTCTTGATTCGGCTTCCGGTGGCCGAGACGGTCACTGAGGATATCGCCAACAAAGTACAACAAGGGTTAGTGAGTAAGTTTGGCCAACAGGCATTTGAAGTCCGACGCATTGAAGCCGTCGGCCCGAAAGTAGGAAGAGATTTGCAACGGAAAGCGATCCTTGCCGTTGCGTTCTCTGCTCTCGTCATGGGTATCTATGTCGCCATTCGCTTTGAGCCACGGTTTGGCGTTGGCACAGCCGTCGCGCTTTTCCACGATGCACTTATCACCATTGGTGCGCTGTCGTTGATGAACATCGAGTTTGATCTGACGGTGGTTGCTGCGCTCCTGACGGTTGTGGGATTCTCGGTGAACGATACGGTGATTGTCTGTGACCGGATCCGTGAGAACATGCGCAAGATGCGACGTGAAGGGGTGCTCAATATCATTAATCGTAGTATCAATGACACCTTAAGCCGAACCATTATTACGAATGGGACGGCGATTCTGGTAGTGCTGGTGTTGTATTTTCTCGGTGGTGAAGTGATCCACGGGTTTGCCTTCACGCTGTTGATTGGGTTTATAGTTGGAACCTATTCGTCCATCTACATCGCCAGTCCGATTGTGTTGTTATGGGAGAAAGCAGGGCAACGCGCGTGAGTACCAAAACGCCATTGCCTGTGCGACGTTGGGTGATGCGATCACCTGACCTCACACGCGTCACTGCTTTGTGCTCGCAGGAGCAAGCAGGAGCAACAGCGATTTCTCCGTTGCTAGCACGATTGCTGGTGAATCGTGGTATCGACACGCACGAAAAGGCGGCGACGTTTCTTGCGCCCTCCTTACGGAACGGACTCCGTTCTCCCCTGTTGTTTCCTGACATGGCGCGGGCGACTGAGCGAATTCTACAAGCGCGCGCCCGCGGTGAACTTGTCTATGTCTATGGCGATTATGATGTTGATGGCGTTACTGGCAGTTCGCAACTGATATTATTTCTACGCGAGATCGGTTTCGACCCCGGATTGTACATTCCGCATCGCACGCGTGAGGGCTACGGCCTCAATGTACAGGCGATGCGAACGATCGCTGAGCGCGGCGCTAAGGTGCTGATCACTGCCGATTGTGGTGCGACCGCACATACCGAAATTGCCCTCGCGCAGAGTCTTGGTCTCGATGTCATCATCTGTGATCACCACCACGTACCTGAGCAGCGTCCACCGGCGTATGCCGTGCTGAACCCGATGGAGAAGAACTGCGCCTTTTCGTTCACCGGTCTTTCTGGTGCTGGAGTGGTTTTCTATTTGCTGATGGGACTGCGCATGCGTTTGCGTGAGCAAGGCATGGACCCAGTGCCGGACTTGCGCCGCTATCTCGATTTGGTGACGCTCGGAACCGTGGCGGATCTCGTTCCGCTGGTGGAAGAGAATCGGGTATTGGTCACGCACGGACTCAAGGAAATTGATCGGGGGCAACGGCTTGGTATTCGTGCACTGAAAGAAGTGAGCGGTAATGCTGAAGTTTCTAGTAGTTATATTGGCTTTCGTCTCGGTCCACGCCTGAATGCGGGAGGGCGGTTAGCTGAGGCACAGAAAGCGGTCGAACTGTTGACGACCGAAGACGCCGATCGTGCGCGTGCACTGGCGACTGACCTCGACGGTGAAAATCGCGCACGCCAAGGCATTGAAGAGAAAATACTGAATCAGGCTGTCGAACAAGTCGAATCCTGGCCTGATTTACCAGAACGGCGCAGTATCGTCTTGGCGTCGGAAGAATGGCATCCTGGGGTTATTGGCATCGTTGCATCGCGATTGGTTGAAAGATTTGTACGTCCGACCTTTCTGATCGCTATTGATGGGGGAAAAGGGAAGGGGTCGGGACGCAGCCCGAAAGTGTTTCATTTGTATGAAGGCTTGAAAACATGTGCTGACGTGTTGGAGGGCTACGGGGGCCATCGACAAGCGGCTGGGCTTTCGATACATGCCGACCGTATTCCAGCCTTTGCCGCGAAATTCGAGGCTGCCGCGCGTGAGCGCCTGTCAGCGGAAGATCTTGTGGCCGAAATTGAAGTGGATGACGAAGTTGATCTTGCGAGGATGAATGCACAAACGATGGACCAGGTTCGTTTGCTTGAGCCGTATGGCCAGGGGAATCCTGAGCCAGTGTTTCTTGCCCGTGAAGCTGAAGTTGTCTCGACGCGCGTGGTTGGGGCTAAGCCGCTCCTTGGTAAACCTGGGCATCTGAAGTTGCTGCTACGATCTGGGAAAGGTGGCCGACCGCTTGATGCGATCGGCTTTGGCATGGGAGATTGGCCGCTAAGGCCACGTGCCCGGGTTAATATGCTCTATACCCCGGAAATCAACGTCTGGAATGGGAATGCAAGCTTGCAATTGCGTTTACGTGATGTGCATTTTTAGTAAGTATTTGAAATATCAGAGAGATTGACGGGTTTACGGAGCTGTGGCATACTCGCCAGACAATTTTTCGTTGATATGGGCGCGTTGTGGCTGAGAAAGACGATATTCTCCTGAACAGCAGACAAGCTGCCGAAATGCTCGACCTCAGTCCTGATACGGTTAATGAACTCGCTCGCAAAAATACCTTACCTGCGGTTAAACGGGGACGACAGTGGCGTTTCCACCGCAGAGACATCTCGTCCTTTAAGAAACAAGTGTTGGAACGAACGGCTGCCTAAGCCGCCGGGGAGGGGTGCGTGATTTCCGCTCGTAGAGAGAGGGACTTGAGGAATCCTCACGAAAGTAAGATCTATTCTGAATTTTCTCACCTGTATGAAAAGATCTTTTCGCCATTTTTCGAGAAACGGATCCATTCCGTCATTAAAGGCCTCCGGATTCCACCCGGAGCTACGGTGCTGGAGGTTGGAATTGGTACTGGGCTTTCGATGTCTGCCTATCCATCGCACTGTGAAGTCACTGGCGTGGACCTTGCCGCCGACATGCTCGAAAAAGCCCAGGAAAAGGCAGACGAAAACGGTTGGCGCCATTTCCGTTTGTTAGAAATGGATGCGCTTAATCTGAAATTTCCGGACAATTCCTTTGATTATGTTCTGTCCTTTCATGTCATCAGCGTGGTGCCTGACCCGGTGCGGATGATGCGTGAGATTAGCCGCGTATGTAAACCTGGCGGATCGGTCGTCATCATCAACCATTTTCGTTCAACCAAGCCTGTAATTGGCCCATTGGTTGGAGCACTCACGCCGATTACGCGTCATCTTGGGTGGGACGCGTCCTTGCGGCTGTCCGAAGCTTTTGATGGAGTTCCGGTCCACATTGAGAAGTGTTTTAAGACTTCGCCATTCTCGCTGTTTACGGTGGTGATGGCACAGAACGAGAAGCATGCAACGAACGGAACTGCTCACAAAAAGCTGTCCGTTCGTTCCCTATAAAGACTAGGCCAGTGGCACTATCGCAGTAGTTGCCGGTCCGTTACCTATGACGCGCGTTGTGTGTCCTGGTCCTGTGGTATCTTCCGCAAGCGTTGCATCTCCTGCGTTCAATCGTCTCGTTGTTCCATCTTTGAACCCCAGCTCCAATTGACCGCTCAGCACGATGACATATTGACGGCGAGGCGCGGGGTGCCAGTCCATGAAAGATCCAGCAGGAAGCTCCCGAAATTGAATGTGCACGGTCGGGCGCGACTCGGATAACACTGGATGGGCGGCAATTGATTGTTCCTCAATATGTGAATGTCCATCACTTCCAGTATACATGCGAAAGATTGCCATTGGCGTCCCCCTTTGTTAGTAGTTGAGAGATATGCATGTTGTCCCCATAGATTGTCTTGCGCTTTTTTGTCAAGCCGCACGATAGCCCACCTTTGCGTTTCTTGGCTAGGTTACTTACAGTGCGCGGAGAAGGAGGAACATGTATGACGGAGTTCATCCGGCGGCCCGCACGTTCACTACTCACTGAAGAGGTCTCTCCTAGTGAAGCCATCGTCCGCGTTCTCGAACAAGCTGGAATCGACATGGTCTTTGGTATGCCTGGTGGGAATACCGGTATCCTATACAACGCATTGTATGATCACAAAAGCAGCATTCGTGCCGTCCTCGTGCGCGAGGAATCTCGTGCTGGGGTCATGGCTGAGGTTTATGGCCGACTCACGGGAAAACCAGGAGTGACGATTGCGCAAGCTGCGTTTATGGTACATGTCAGCATGGCGGCAATTGAGGCGCACCTCTCGAGTTCACCCATGTTGATTCTGACTGACTTGAGTGATCACTCGCCGTATTCGCTACATGGACCATATCAATCCGGAGTCGGAGAGTATGGCTCGTGGGATGCGAAACAGACGTTCTCTGGATTTACTAAGCAAGTGCTGGTGGCGACGAGTGGCACACACGCTGTGCAGTGCACACAGATGGGGATTAAGCATGCGCTGACAGGTGAGCGTGGACCCGTCGCGGTGCTATTTCATAGTCAGGCGTTACGTGGACGCATCGGACCAACTTCGCGCCCACCTCTGTACACGATGGAGCCGTTTCTTCCTGGTCCACCACCAGCAGCTGATCTCTCAGCCGTCGAAACAGCAGTACAGCTCCTCATACAGGCCGAACGGCCTGTGATCATCGCGGGGAACGGCGTACGCATTGGTAATGCGTACGATGGGCTCGTTACCGTTGCGGACACGCTGGCCGCGCCGGTTGCTACGACTGCCGGTGGAAAAGGAACATTTGCTGAAACGCATGCGTTAGCCCTTGGAACCTGTGGCAATTTCGGTACCGCATTAGCAAACGCGGTGGTTGGGGAAGCGGATGTGGTGTTGGTCGTTGGGTCGAAGCTTGCACCAACCGACACCGCATTCGAGACGACAAAATTACTTGATCCTAAACGTCAAACGATTATCCAAATCGAAATTGAACCCAAGAATGCTTCCTGGACCTACCCGGTAGAAATTCCACTGATCGGCGACGCCAAAGTGGTCTTAGCGCAGTTGACTGAGGCGCTACGATCCGCCGGTAGCGTGTCAGCAGCGAAGAAAGAAACGGCACGTGCTTATCTGCAAAGCGCACGCGCTCAACATGGGTTCTTCAATGCGGCAGAGTTTGTCTCGAACGCCGCGCCTATTCTGCCCCAGCGTGTCATTCGGGATTTGCACAAGACTGTTGCGAACGATGCGATTATTACCTGTGACGCAGGCGAGAACCGCATCTTTATGACGCACTATTACCAGACGAAAGGTCCAGGAACGTTTCTGCAACCGGCGGGTGTGGGTGGTATGGGCTACGCTATTCCTTCAGCGCTGGCGGCGAAACTGATCTATCCACGACGACAGGTCGTGGCGGTTTCTGGTGATGGTGGTTTTGCTATCGGGATGAATGGGCTGATGACCGCCAAAGAAGAGAACATTCCGATTGTGTCGGTCGTTTTCAACAACGGGGCGCTGGGGTGGGTCAAACATGGCCAGGGTGACCGCAATATCGCCTGTGACTTTGCCGATTTCGATCATGCTGAGATTGCGCGAGCGATCGGCTGTAACGGTATTCGTGTCGAACATCCGAGCCAGCTTGAGCCTGCCTTGAAAGCGGCACTCGCTAGTGAACAACCTACTGTCGTTGATGTGAAAACCTCACTCAGTGAGACATTTGCAAAAGTGACCTCACCTCTCGTCGGAGAACGATGAGGAGCAGGAAGATGAACGGGCGAAAGGGCGGGCGAAGGAGCAACTAAGAAGTGGTGGAGCGGTCGCCGGCTCTCCCATTCGCCCTGTCACCCGTTCTTCCGTTCTTAAGCGGACCACTTCTCCACCGAAAACCCCGGCGGGAGCGGTGCAAACATCACCTGCGTTGCTCCGCCGATGGTTTTTGTCAAATGGCCTTTGCCGGTGACATCGTCGGCAAGAAAGGCTTGTCCGGCTTTCCATTGACGGCTCTGACCGTCGGTTGTTGTCACTTCGAGTGTTCCCGAAAGGACAACGACAATTTGTCGCGCTGGCGCGTTATGCCAGGTTTGTGACATTCCTGCCGGCAGTTCTGCGAAGCGCACGTTTGGGGACGTGTAGGCATTTGATAGCAGGAGCGTGTGTCCGTCTGCGTCTTTCATTGGCTGAGAAAACGGAACCTCAATCTCCGTGAATCGCGAACCGCCATCTTCCGTAGCAATAAAGCGTGTGATCTTCATAGATTTCCCTCCTTGTCGTGAGGCGACGCTACCGTTTTCTGCAGGCACCGGTCAAGCTCCTGTGTGAGGATAGTTGCGATTGGTCAGGGGAAAGTGTTAGAGACACGCTAAACCCGCGGCGAAGGAGGTAAAGGTATGAGTAGCGCTGACATCGAACGTCGACTGCAAGCGTTGGAGGACATCGAGGCAATCAAAAAACTCAAGATCCGCTATTGTCACTGTGCAGATACTCAGGACTATGTGACGTTTCCCACTCTTTTTACCGAAGATGCCGTCTGGGACGGTAAACCCTTTGGTTACGCTGAAGGGCCAAAAGCGATTGAAGAATTTCTTCGCAAGGCACAGTCTTCTGCCTTGCCTTTTGCGCTCCATTACGTCATGAATGCCTCAGTTGAAGTAACTGGCTCTACCGCGGTGGGAACGTGGTATTTGTTGGAACCTTGCACCATGACCATGAATGATGGTCGCCAGTCCCAGGCTGTGTGGGGAACGGCGACGTATGAGAACCATTTCAGAAAAGAACATGGTGAGTGGAAGTTCACGAGAGTACACCTGAAGCCGGTGTTTTGGACCCCATTTGATCAGGGCTGGGTCAAGAAACGTTTTGTGCAAGAATAGGGGGCGACAATGGATAAGAAAGCCATCATTGCCGCAAAACTCGCCGAGTGGAATCTCTCCTTAACTGATAGTGAGCTTGATCAGCTCGTTCCGGCGTATGACAACCTGCTTCGGTGGCAGGATGTTGTCCACGGGATGTTACGCTCACGCTCGATTGCCGATGGCATGGTCATCCCTGAAAGTGAGCCGCTCTTGACCTATTCTCCTGAGAAAGGAGGAAGCAACAGATGACGGCTACTCACGAGTTAGCCTATGCGTCGATTGCTGAAGTCAGTGCGAAGGTGGAGCGAAAAGAGGTGTCACCTGTCGAGCTGACCGAGTTGATGCTCTCTCGTATCGCACAACTCGATCCTCAACTCCATTCGTATTACACGGTTTTCACCGATGAAGTCCGTGCCGCAGCACGTCAGGCGGAAGCTGAGGTTCAGCGTGGACAATATCGCGGTCCACTGCATGGTATTCCTATCGGCATCAAGGATATCTACGAGAGTGGACGGACGACCTGTGGTTCAAAACCTCTTGATGATTACATTGCGACCAATGACTGTACGACCGTAGCGAAGCTCAAGGAGGCGGGTGCACTGATCCTTGGTAAGACCGCGACGTATGAGTTTGCCTATGGTTTTCCAACGACAAAGTCCTATTTCGGTCCGACACGAAATCCATGGAACTTGGGGCGAGACGCTGGTGGTTCAAGTAGTGGAACAGCTGCCTCAACAGCTGCTGGGTTAGCCTATGCAGGTATGGGCTCGTGTACCGGTGGTTCTATTCGTTGGCCAGCTCAAGCGTGTGGGATCGTCGGCCTGAAAGCAACCTATGGTCGTGTGAGTCGTGCGGGCGTGTACCCGTTGTCCTGGAGTTTAGATCATACGGGACCACTCGCACGTACGGTGACGGATGCGGCATTAGTGCTACAAGCGTGTGCAGGCTATGACGCCAAAGACCCAGCCTCAGCTAATGTGCCAGTGCCAAATTTCTCCGAGAAGCTGGGGCGTGATATTAAGGGACTACGAATCGGTCTGTTACGGTCAATCTATGAGGACAACTGTGATCCGAAACTGCTTGGACCGTACAACGAAGCTGTCAAGCAGTTCGCTACCCTAGGGGCCGAGGTCGTTGACGTACCAACGATTACGTTAGACCAATTGCAGGCAATCGAATGGCCGGGGTTGTTTGCTGAATGTGCAACGATTCATCTCGATAACATACGCAATCGCGGGAACGACTATAACCCACACGCGAAGTTGTTTGCCGCCTACGGATTGCTGGTCAGTGGGGCTCACTATCTGATGGTGCAACGCGCTCGCGCTCAGGTTCGAGATGACCTCTTGCAAGCGCTCTCAACCAAGGTGGATGTGTTGATGTTGCCGACTGCCGGCTTTCAAATTAACCCTATTGCAGATGACTCGCCAGGGTTGAGTATCGTTTCTGCGAGTTTTTCGGTCTATACCCCGATTTTCAATTTCACCGGATTTCCAGCAATCCAAGTGCCCTGCGGCTTCGATAGTGACGGGTTACCGGTTGGTTTTCAAATTGCTGGCAAACCCTTTGATGAAGCGACGATTTGCCAAGTGGCGTATGCCTATGAGCGGTCAACCTCGTGGCATAAACAGCATCCTAACCTGTAGTGCAGGAAGAGAGGAGGACAAGACAATGCTCGGAGCCTTTGCTCATGTTGGCATTACTGTCAGTGATATGGAACGAGCGGTGCGTTTCTATCGTGATACCCTGGGGCTTCAAGTGGTTGGCGATGTCACTTTTGATGGAGAAGAGGCAGACACGTTGACGCAAGAGCAGGGGACGCAGCTACGGGCCGTCTACCTACGAAGTACTGAAGAACCGAAAGGGGCGCCGATTGAGTTGTTGCATTTTCTCTCGCCAGTGGCCGAGGGGAGACCATACCCTGGGATTAAAAATCCAGGCATTACGGAAGTTGCTTTTTGGGTGAAAGACATCGAAAAGACATACGCTGACCTCACTGCGCAAGGGGTGAAGTTCTACTCGCGTCCGCAGCTATTTGAGCTGGATGGCTATAAGGTCAAAGCGGTCTATTTTCGTGACCCTGACGGGACGACGTTAGAACTGCTGCAGCGGGTGAAGGGGGCGGCCTGAGATATGCTTTGAGGCTGGGGAGGTTGTGGGTAGTCAGTCGACTGTCTCGAACTAAGCGCGGCCTGGCATGGGAAATGTCAGGCCGCACTTTTTATGCAGCTAAGCCTTTCGTCAAGGCTTCAGTTGTGAAGCCTCCCACCATTTCGTCGCCATCCGTGTAGAGCCAGTCGTTTACCTGATCGATTGTAATGGTAAGGGTGTCGCCTGCGCCAACATTGCGCAAGTAGACGGGATCATTGTCTAAGCTTCCGATCACGGTTTCGTCGCCAATTTCTTTGACGAGTAACCACATGTATTCGGTTTCGTTCCCATCTGTGAATGGCGCTTTGACGGCAAAAGTTTGATCTGGGCGGCGTTGTTCGAACGCGGTGACAAAAACAGACCACATGGAAGTCGCGGCGTACGATGCTTCCTGTAACCCACTATCGTTTTGGCGGGAATACGAACTGCAGGAACATCGGCAAGCTCGGCTACTGCTTGTCGGGGATTCGCTCCCTGGAGAAGCGTGACCAATGTCGAATGCCAAACGTTCAGTTGACTGGTCTCGGGACAGTAGATCCCCACACAATCGGTGTCAGCGAGTGCAGCCGTCAAGCGGCCGAGCTGTTGATAAATGAGATCGCTAGACGCAGTCTCGGGAGCTTCAAGTAAGTCGACGGATAGCCAAGCACGATGATCACGGATCACCTGTTGAAGACGGACGTTCGGGATGTTTTCCTGAGTATTTTGTGAGTGGTCAATGTAGAGGCTGTCACAGTTATTGACGAGGATGGTGTATCCCTGTGCATGGACAAGGAATGCTGGTGAGGTGTCGGTAATATAGTTGGTTGCGGTCTTGTCGTTTTCTGCGCAGAGCACTCCGAGGGAGGAAGCGACTGCTTGGCGGAGTTGTGCGATGGTGAGATCTCGTGGAGTGCGAAGAAGTAAGACGAACGATTTGAATGGGGCGATAGTTTTTTGAGGAGCTTTCGTTGTGCGCCACAGCAGTACACAGCCAGTCGCTAAGAGGAGTATCAAACCGAGCTGTTGCCAGAGAAAGACACTGGGTGGGTCAGAGACAATCGTGTCGAAAATCAACCAAGAGATTTGCACTAACAGCAAGAGACTGACAAAACCAAGAGCAACGTCGGCCAGTTTCGTCTTCATTCATACTCCTTCGGCGCGACCCCCTTGCGTGCTCTGTGTCTTCTATCGGCGGAGGGGAACCGGGCTTTATTGCCACGAAGGGTAACCCCACCAGTACTCCATTTCGGTCGTGCAACAGGCGTGTGTCTGGGTAGCGGTGATGGAGAATCTTTGCTGTTCTGAAGAGTGATTTTGAGAGATGTCTTGATGGTAGGGTCTTGGCTGCGGCTAACTCAATGAAACGTGAGACGGGCACATCAAAGGATCCCTTGTCGAGACGTACAGGGACTATCCATGCTCGTGGTGTGGGAGTGGCCTCAACTGAACGGTGTGGACTGATCTGCTGTGAGCGCAGGTAACGGTTACCGTAACGTCACAGACATCAAGACGGGAGGAGGGGCGAACATACAGGCGCATTCCCTACAAAGAGAAAAATACTCAGCTTATAAATAACATGAGTCTTCTTCATCGGTGATGATCTTTCTCTGGTACTCCTGGTACGCTACACCAAAAGAAATCTCTCTGCAAAAGTGTTAGGAAAGAGGAACAGGATGACGAATGTGCCGTATGTGGCGAGGAAGTTTGCGTTAAGTGGATTAATAGGAATCTCCGATCAGACTCTTGATATTCACTTCAAGTTATATGAGGGGTATGTTGCACAGACGAATCATCTGACGACAAAGCTGAATGAGCTTCTGCAAAGTGGTCCTATTGATCAAGACAAGATGGCGATGTATTCCGAGCTCACTCGTCGTCTCGGGTTCGAGTATAACGGCATGGTTCTCCATGAATACTATTTTGATAACCTGACGAAGCAGAAATCTTCCGACCCCAATCCCAATGCCGCGTTCGTAAAAGCTGCGCAAGCGAGTCATGGGAGTTATGATGCGTGGAAAGCCGATTTTGTAACGATCGGGAAAATGCGTGGTGTGGGATGGGCAATCTGTTATCAAAATCCTGCAACGGGCCGCCTCTCCAATCACTGGATCACGTTACATGAGGAGGGGAATGTCGCAGGGTTGACACCACTCCTCGTCATGGATGTGTGGGAACATGCTTTTTTGCTTGACTACAAGCCGGCTGAACGGCCGAAATATATCGATGCTTTCATGGCAAACGTAGACTGGCAGAGGGTAGAATCCCGGCTCAAGAAATAACAGTGAGTTGTACGCGCTTGTAGATACGCCAGACAAGCGACTAGCTTGTCTGGCGTATCTGCTTTGATAGCTCCTTACGCAAGGGAACTATCGAGGATTTCTACTGCTGGGGCAAAGTAGAAAGAGCCTGACGCTGGATTGCTGAAGTCGACAAGTTTGTCTTTGACTCCACCATCAGCTCCATACATTGCTCGTAAGCGTTCGCGGAAGGGAGCCTGTGCTCGGCAGAAGGCCATGAAATATAAGCCGACCGTACCATCGTGAAAGGCATACGGTGTTGAACGGCGAGCGATCTCGTCCCGTTTTGGCTTTGCCGCATCTGCGGTTGTCCCTTGACGTAGCTCGACATGAGACAAATGCGAATGGGCTGGTTGCTTGTCGAGACGTGTCGAGTCGGCTTTCGTGCGACCGAAGACGCCTTCCTGGTCCTGTAGCGGTAGCTTTTCCCACGATGCTAAGTCGTGAATCCAACGCTGAGCAAGGATAAAACTTCCACCTGCTCCTGGTTGACCGTTGGCAACAACCGCAACTTCACGTTCACGATCTGGGGTCGGGTTGCCGGTGCCATCGATGAAGCCGGTCATGTCGAGCGAGTTGCCGTAAATGAACGTCATCGTTTCGCGTGCAACTTTCATATGGCCGCCCAACCCTTGACGAGCATCCCACTGAGCTTTCCACACCTGATCCTTCCGCGGGCTATTCATCCAGATGAGGAGTTCTTCTTGTGTCCCTTTTGCTTCACGGCCACTGCCGTCAATCGACTTGATCGTCTCAAAGGGTTGAAAGTCGTTAGGTATGTCTTTGGTGAGGTCCTTCAAGAGGGTTGGACCAAAACCGAGAACGAGATTGATTCCTTGATCCTTGCAGACCTTTCGCAGGTTAGTGAGCACGGATTTTATCGTCGTCAGATTTGCTCCAGACTCGCGGCTCAGATGGACATACCATTGGTGTTGTCCCATTGTAGCGAAAATTGCCGGTTGTGGTGTCGGCATAGCCTCCTCCTTAACTTAAAAAGATATTAGAGACCTATTAGCCATGCCAATAAATCGCTGTCAAGGATTACCCGGTTGTAAAAGAAGCGCCGGGACCCTCATGATGATGGTTTTCGGATGACGGTGGTGGGTGAAGCAGATACGAGTTCGCTTGCTTGGTTGGGCTAATAGGTCCACAGCAAATCATTTAAGCTATTCTCTGCCAAGCGGCGAACGACACCAAAGGGAGACACTTTCAGTCGGGGATTCTCAGTTCCTTGAGCCTGGAGCCACTTGTCCATACCTTGGCGAAAGGAAACGGAGACAAAGTCGCGTGGATGTTGATGTACGAAGCGACATAAGTGACGCAGACGGTCTTGGTTGAGGCGATTGCGTCGTATGCGGACATACTGTTGGTCTGACGCTTTGATGAAATCAAATGGGTGGGCGAGTATGACTATTGGTGATATGCCGTGTTGGCGGGCGGCCCATAGGAGGTTGTCAATTTCGTTGACAGATGTTGCGACAACAGTAAACGAGTGTTGTCGTTGCCATGACCCAATCCGTAGTTCGATGTAACTGAGCACGGGTAATTCTAAAACACCGTGAAGCCAGTGCCGTCCTCCACTAAGATGGAACGTTGGATCTGGCGAGCGGTGTATGGGAGGTGCAATGTGGGACGAGAGGGGGATCTGCAACTGCGCCATGGCTTTATAGATGGCGGTGGTTGGTTGGAGATTCCCGGTGCGAAACGCGATCGGGCGCGGCAGTTGCCATCTTTCAAACGTTTGTAGGCCGAGTTGAATAAGATCGTAGGTTTCATCGGCTGAGAGACCGACCCATGAGTCGCTGCGTTGTGCGCGTGGGAGGTCTGTCTGCCACTGGGGGTTACGAAAAGTGGTCCAACATGGGTGAAGGTGAAGCTGGACGTCTTGAGAGGATGCCAGAATGCGGTGAGCAAGCGCTTGCATTGGGGCATCGCCAAAATAGCAATGATTCAGCGCTTCAACAAAGAACGTCGCCGAGATGCCATAGGCAGCAAAGGTGTCGAGTAGGAATCCCAGGCCTTCTTCTTTTTCGTCTACCTCACATAAGACACGCTGTAGGCCTACGGGTTTATTAGCGGTGGGGTTTGCAAAGGCCCCACCGATACTGAATTCGGTGTCGACGGTTATGCAGACTTCCGTTGGCGCTTGGTAAGGGGTCATAAAGGTAGTGGGTTCAAGTAAATCCCGTATACTCTTCATAGCAAAGGTTGCATACGGACAGCAAGTTGACCTGAATCTGATCTCCTGAGGGGTCTTCGGAGAAGAATATCGGAAGGAGGTATGAAAACTAAAGAGGCCCCGGGCCGTCGGACTACGTTGTCGGAGTTGTGAGTTGTTGAGAACGAACGTTTTCCTCAATCCATGAGTACGTTATTGCTAACCCCCGCTCAATTGATGTCTGCGGTTCCAGTCCCACTACATGAGGGAGATTGATATCGTCGGAGGTGCTTCGTCGAAGGCTCTCGGGGACGGGGCTATAAGTCTTCGCGATGCGAACGTTGGCAATGTCGGCGATGATGTCAGCAAGATTATTGATCGAAAGTGGGGGGGAGGAGGTCTGGATGGTCGAAAGCGGGTGGGCTGCTTGCATAGCTTGGTAAAGAGCGGAGACGCAGTCGTCAATGTAACAGAGAGTTCGTAATTGGTTGCCATCCCCCCAAATTGCAACTTCTGTCGTTTGCGCGAGTTTTGCCTGAGCAATTTTGCGACAGAGAGCTGCTGGAGCGCGTTCTTTACCACCTTGCCAGGGAGAAAGTGGTCCGAAAACGCTGGGGAGGCGAACGATGCGGGTTTCCAGACCATAGTCAACGCCAGACTGGAGGATGAAGCTCTCTAGGAATTGCTGCTCTAGGGTTGTGGTCTGTTCCCTGAGAAGGGCATTTTCATCAGCACTTGATTGAAGTGGAATTGTGGGAGGGGTTCCGGACTCAAGGGCGAGAATAAGAGAAGAGGCAAGAAGATAGCGTTTGACACGTCTGGTGCGTGCGGACTCTAGCGTCGAGAGAGAGTAGTAAGTTGTTGTATATAGAGGATGCTTTGCGTGAACGCAGAAACCCGCTGCCGCCAGTGTCAGCGGCTAATGCATATACATCGTCGATGTCTCGGGTCGCTTCCAAGCAGTCTTCCAGCCGCCGTAGGTCAAGCAAAAGAAACTCGTCAGCAAAATGGGAGCTAAATTCTGGGTACTTCAGATCCACACCACGGACCCAATAGCCTTGGCGCTTGAGGTAGGTTACCAAATGGCAACCTATAAATCCCCCAGCTCCGGCGACAAGAACGTGTCCGCGGTTAGCCATTAGCGCTCGATACTCCCAGGAAGGTTGCCAGCTACGAAGAAGACCTCGTGTCGATCAAAAAATTGGCTCGGGTGCATGGGGCTCTGAAAAGAGTCGTGAGGAGAGGGGCAAGAGAGTCGAGCATAGTGAAAAGACTGAACGACGGAGAATTGCGAGAATACATACGCGATTGGTTTTTCTGTCGGTATTTGGGACTGGGTGCTGTGAAGAGAAGGGGGCAGAGGCGTCCTACACTGCTTACGTATGCACGCAATGTGCGAGGACCTTGTGGTCCTCTGGTGCATCGCGGTTTTTACTTTTCCTAGGAGCAGCGAACCGGCGATCCTGGTCCGCGCAGCAGGAAAAGAAGGTGTAGAGCAACGCAGGACGGCCTCCTTGGGGAATACCTGCATAGCGTAAATGCGTGCATTTGAACAATCGAGGAGAAGGTAGAATTACAAATACAGCATACGGGGGGTGACGACGGGAGGATTCGGAGAGCCAGGGCTGTCTCTTTTCCTGCAAAACTTTCCAGGGGAGAACAGCCCGGTGAAGATGGCTCAAAATGGGGATCAAGGTAAACAGGGTGAAATCAGGATAACGAGACAAGTCCTCGCTTGAGGGCGGTGGTCACTGCTTGTGTTCTGTCACTGGCGCCGAGTTTTCCGAGAATATTATTGACGTGTGTTTTTACGGTTCCTTCACTTATGAACAAGGCTGCGGCAATTTCTTTGTTACTCTTTCCCGCCATGAGTAACCGGAGAACATCAAGCTCTCTGTGGGTGAGTTCTGGGCCGGTCATGCGTTCCGCAAGTTTTGCGGCGACATCGGGAGGGATACGAGTTTGCCCGGCATGGACAGCACGAATTGTGTCGAGCAGCTCTTGCGGTGGGGTATCTTTGAGAAGATAGGCTTTCGCACCTGCTCGCAACCCACGGTAGACGTCCTCATCGCTGTCGTAGGTCGTCAGGACGACAATACGAGCAGTAGGCGATTGTTCGCGGATTGCGGTGATGGCTGTGACACCATCGACTTCAGGCATCCGTAAATCGAGCAGCGTGATATCTGGAGTGAAACGACGGAAGAGTTCAATTGCCTCGCGCCCGTTATTTCCTTCACCTACCACGGTCATATCTTCGCGACGTTCTATGAGGGCTACTAAGCCTTGACGAACAACTGGGTGGTCATCAACGATGAGGATACGAATAGGGTTTTGTTTGTTCATATATGTCAAATAGTCCTTCAAGAATTTAAGAGGTGGAAACTGTAACTGTTACTTCGGTACCATGCCCAGGGGTACTAGCGATCGTAAGATGTCCGCCGAGACGTTCTGCGCGTTCCCGCATACTGATAAGGCCAAAACCACTTGCGGCTGGAGAGGACACGGTGTCAAATCCGCGACCATCGTCACATACCCGCAGGCGTACCTCGCCTAGTTGAAATTCTAAATCGAGCGAAATGGTTTTCGGTTGTGCATGTTTCCAAGCATTAATAATAGCTTCTTGACTGATGCGCAAAAGATTTGCGGCAACTTCGGCTGGGAGAGTGCAGGGAGTGCCGTGAAGCGTGAATGCGATAGGAATCTGCGTACGCGTGCTGAGCTGGGTCGTCAAGTGTTGCAAGGCAGTGGGCAGATCTTGATGGTCGAGCATTTGTGGACGTAATGCACGTACCGAGCGGCGAGCTTCCGTGAGGCCTTCGCGCGCGAGAGCCATTGCTCGGGTTAAGTGGAGCTGTGCACCATCGGGGGCTGGAGAGAGGATTTCTTTTGCTGCCTCTAGTTGAATGACAATACCGGTCAGGCTCTGGGCTAGAGTATCGTGAATCTCACGAGCCAAGCGATTACGCTCGTCGAGGATCGCGGCTTGTCGGCGTTGTTCAGCAAAATTGGCTAGCTGCATAGCAAGGGCAATTTGCTGGGCCAAAGCTTGAGCGAGTTCGATCTCCTCGGGACGGTAGTTGTTCAGTGTTGTACTTTGAAGGCTTAGCCACCCTGTAGCCTCATCTTCCAGGAGAAGAGGAACCAGCAGCAGCGTGCGGGTACCCAGAGCGTACAATTCCTTCCCGTGGGATAGGCGTGGATCGTGTTCGACATCGGTAACGAGAATAGGGCGATGTGTCTGTACGAGTTCGGGCCAGAAGAGCGACTCGTCGAAATCCGCAGCAAGATGAGAAGAGGAGGTGGTGGAAGGAATGAGTTGGGCGGCTCCATTTTCGTACGCCATATATGGCGAAAAACTCTCCTGTGACTTTTCATAGAGCCACAAGCGGGCTCGATACGTATTCAACTGCTGAGCAATGGCGGTCAATACCTGGCTTAAGAAGGAATCGAGGTTGGGTTCGGCGGTCAGCGCTTTGAGCGTGCGGGCAAGGGCAGTGGTCTGTCTGCGGGAGACTTGGGCTTCTTCTTGGAGTAATGCCTGAGCTTTTTTCTGAGAGGTAATATCTTCGAGAGTACTGACATGACCGACGAATTCACCTTCTGCGGAACGAAGCGGCGTAGCTCGAGCATGAACCCAGAGGGGCTCACCGCTGGGAAGGAAGAATCGCCATTCGAGGGAGAATTCACGATAGGTGCGGACGGAAGTCGACCAGGCGGTGGCGACCGAGCTTCGATCATCGGGATGTATCGCTTGGAGCCAGCCTTTGCCTAACGTTTGTTCGAAGGTCAGATGGGCTAGCGTTTGCCAATACGGGTTCGTATAGACGATTGCGCCGTTCGCGTCAGTCTGAGCGATACCAATAGGAGCAGAAGCGCTGAGCAATCGGTAACGGGCTTCGCTATTGCGAAGGGCGTCCTGAGCATGTTGCCGCTCGATGATCTCTTGTTCCAGTAACATGTTCGCCTGAAAAAGTTCCACAGTACGGGCTGCAACGCGGCGTTCGAGATCTTGATGGGCCTGTTGCAGCGCTGCTTCGGCTCGAGAGCGATCGGCGATTTCCTTTTGGAGGATTTCATTCGTTTTGGCCAGCGCCTCGGCTTGATCTCGAGTATAATACTGACGCCCTTCACGGGGTAACACACGCGGGCTGTTGCGTTGGGTCTCAGCAGAGTGTCTTTGTGCATACAGGTGAACATAGAGTGGATGACCTGCAACCTCGTGACGAGCGGTCCGGTACATGAAGTATTGCTCTTCACCAGTTCTGGTGGAGAAACGTAATGCGCCTGATTGTATGGGGCTACTTTGGATACGTTGGATGTAGGCGTCAAACTGGCGCTGTTCGGCGGGAACAAGAAACTCTGCAAGGCTATGGCCGATCATGTGCCGCGTTTGATAACCAAGGGCAGACGCGACTGCGTGGTTGACAAAGAGGAGGACTCCGTTGAGGTCGTGCGTACAGAGAGTAAGATCCTTCATTGCATCAAGGTCGGTTGGTTGAGATTCTCCAGGTTCACGAGGAGAATCGAAACGTTGGTGCGGAGAGAGGTCAGTCAACTGACAGTGAAAAGTGAGAAATCTGCCAGTGACGTCGCGCGATGCCAGGACCGATAAGGTAACGTGGAGAGAGGGGCCACGATGAGGCTGCAGGGTTGCTCGTGAAGATTGGATACGAGGGGCGGAGGTGCGAAGGCGACGGAGGAAGGAAAGGAAAAGCTTACGACTGTCTTGTGCCAGATAACGTAGAATCGGTTTGCCGCGGAGAGCAGCTGGAGTCGTTTGTAAAAGATGTGCGGCGGAAAAATTGGCTTCTTGAATAGTTCCAGCTCCGTCAGTTACCAGATAGCCATCTGGACGTTCTGTGAACACGCTGTGAGAGATATGGGTGAGTGGACGACTGAAGGGAGAACTGGGTATCGGTACGAGTGGCTGTGGGCGTGAATCGATGGAAGTCATGGGGTTTTTTCACAAAGAAAAGCCTGAGCGTCTCAAGTATTGTTTGCTGCACATTTAGCATGAAGTGCGTCGGGAGTCAGCTTTTGTTCTCCATTTGTCTTCATCCAACCACAAGTAAACATGAGGGGAGTATAGCAGAGATTTGTAGAGTTGCTACGTTTTCAGTGTGTTTTGTAAGACACAAAAGATCCGCAGTTTCGGGACCTGGCAGACTTTGGGGGTCAAATGATGGGGTACTCAGAGGTCAGTAATGGATCGGAAAGGATTTTGTTAGTTATTAAAACCAGAAGTGATCATCAATAAGCGGTAAAAGAACAGACAACCGGCGCTATAAATTTGCTTCGATTAACATGGGTCCAGGCGACCTAAAAGAATACGAAAGTGCCTCTGAGAGAGTCTCTGCCGTGGAAACAGAGCGAGCCTCGACACCGAAGCCTTCTGCGACTTTCACATAGGAAATTTCAGGATTGTCGAGACCGGTGAGTGCAAGACTTGCGGCGCCAGGAGTCGTTCTCGCGCGTTCCATTTCCCAGCGCAGAATGGAATACGCGCGATTCTTACAGATGATGGTGGTGACGTTTTGTTTTTCGCGAGCCATAGTCCAGAGGGATTGGATCGTATAGAGCGACGAGCCATCACCTTCCAGGCAAATGACGCGTTTCTCGGGCTCTGCCGCGGCGGCACCGACGGCACATGGCAAACCTTGGCCTATAGAACCACCAGTGAGTGTCATGTACGTAAAGGGGGGAGCACCAGCGGCGAGGCTATAGTAGGCGAACCCGGCGGTAGCACCTTCGTCCATAACAATAGTATTTTCGGTTTGTGCTGCAGCGACGGCTTGGCAGAGCAAAAGAGGAGTGAGTGAACCGTTGGGTGCCGGTGGGCGCTCTGAAGCTGGGACGGGATGATCGGATGGAGCCCCGAGGGAATCGGCAAGGGCAACTAGGGCTGAAGCTGGATCGACGGTTGGGTCGCAGAGGCGGACGATTGTGGCGTCCTCTGCGCACAAGCCGCTGCGGCTGTCGGGATAGCCAAAGAATGCGACGGGTTCATTGGCTCCTGCAAGGATTACGTTGTGGTAAGGAGCGAGAAGCTGGCGAGCAGGTTCTGGGGGGTAGGGGATTTTCTCAGGACAAATGAGGCCAGCACCACGGTCCTGTACAGGTGGGAACGTGGGAGCGAGCACTTTGCAGCCGGTGGCACGGGCGATACGGTCTGCGGCACGTAGACCCGGTGTGCGTAGTGCCGACCCACTGAGGATAAGGGCTGCGCTGCCGGAACGGAGAGCCTTGGCGGCACGTTCGATATCGGTTGGGTTGGGGACTGCGGGAGCTGGGAGTTGGAAGGTTGGAGGTTGGTATGGGACTTTCGTCCACTGTACATCTCCGGGGACGATTACGGTTGAAGGGCCACTCGGAAGTTGCAGTGCGTGGAAGATGGCGGTGGCCATATCGGCGGCAGCAAGGTCAGGACGGGTTGTGGTGTGGACGAACTTTGACATTGGACGGGCGAGCGTTTCGATGTCAGATGTTAACGGGGCGTTTGCTGCGATGTGCCAGGAGGCGTGTTCGCCGACAACGGAAATAACGGGAGTCCCCGCTTTGCGAGCGTTGTGAAGATTGGCAAGGCCGTTTGCAAGACCGGGTCCCAGGTGCAAGAGAGCGAGTGCGGGTTTGCCAGAGATTCTGGTATAGCCATCGGCGGCGCCCGTGCATACGCCTTCAAAAATGGCTAACACGGAGTGAATAGACGGGTGACGATCGAGCGCTTGAACCAGGGGGAGTTCTGTGGTGCCAGGATTGGCGAAGCAGACTCCTATGCCTGCGGCTGCAGCGATATTTAAGAGTGCTTCCGCACCGGTGACCATTTGCATTTCTGCAGCCATAGGGATTCCTCCTGGAGCGGCAGGGTAGAGTGTTGACGAATGAGCGTCAAGGAGAGATGTGTTGGACACACGAGGAGTGGACAGGGGGGGATGCCCGGTGTTGGAGAAGATTTTGAAGTCGGCGCCCTCTCTCAGAGGGGCAAGCCGCTTTGCGCCTGCGGCGCACGCGGCTTGCCCCTCTTCGTTCGGGCGAGTTCCTTGCAAAGAGTGATGGTTGTGAGGTAGGAAAAGGAAAACCTTCTGGGGAGGAAGAGATGGCGATTAAGAAATTCTCGAGTGCGTACTACGTGGTTAAGAACATGGACCGTGCAGTGACCTTTTACAAAGACGTATTGGGGATGAACGTTAAATTTCGTGATGGAAATCGATGGACGCAGTTCGATGTGAATGGGGTAGGCGTCGCGTTAGCCGATCCCAGTGAGGGGACGGTGCCAGCAGGTGGCGGTGGCACCGTTGTTCTTGAAGTAGATAATCTTATGGAGACACGAGAGCAGCTCATCAAGAGTGGCGCACCGGTGAACGACATTGTTGATATGGGTGGCCACGGAAAGTACTTCACTGTGAGAGACCCAGAAGGAAACGTGGTGCAGATCTTCGCACGATCATAGCTGTTACGGCGTATGAAACAGGAAGTAATCAAGGGACCACCAGCCGGGGCCGGTGAGAACGAACATGGCGAACAGGATTGTGAGGTTGATCGCATACTCTGCGCCTGGAGGATTATTCAGAATCAGATACCCGCCGCCCCGGTGACCCGTTAGCGATGCGATCAACATATTGACCGTCAAGGCAAGTGCGATTGGGCGAGTTAAGAAGCCGAAGATGAAGAGAATGCCACCACCGAATTCGATAATAGTAGCGACCCAGGCATTGAGGAGCGGGAAGGGCATCCCCAGATCTTTGAGCCATCCTGCGAAGGCCGGAACCCCGCCGGGATTGGTTGGGTGATAGCCGAGTTTGCCGGTACCGTGAATGACAATACAGATACCGAGAGCAACGCGGACGACTAAAAGCGCGAAGTTCATCCACGAGTCAGATGTTGAGAGTAAAAGACTTTCCAGCATGCATTCCCCTCCTCAAATGGAATGGCGGGGATCATAGAGAAAGAGATAACGACGGTAAAGGGAGAGAGGCGAATGACAGAAGCGCATGATCGCGGCAGAAGACGGCGGAGGTCGATGCTGATGCTGCTGGTACTTGGGGCGATGCTCAGCACTGCAACAGAAGGCCTGACACAACAGGATGAACCAGTATGGAAGTGGGCCCCAGAGCAGATCCAAGAGCATGTGAATAAAGTACGAAGCGGAAAGGATCTGAGTCCGAAGCGTTGGCCGAATGGGGCACGCGTGGCTGTGAGTTTGTCGTTCGATTTCGATACGGAGCCAGTGTGGCTCGGCATGCAGAAACAACGGAGCCCCTCCTATATGTCGCGTGGAGAGTATGGAGCCCGGACCGGAATGCCAAGGATTTTGGCTATGCTTGATAAGTACAAAATCCCGGCAACGTTTTTCATTCCTGCGATTTCGATGGTTCTTCATCCGGAAATGGTCGAGGAAATTAAAAAGCGCCCGCAGCATGAATTTGGCTTTCACTCTTATATACATGAGAACCCAATGGAACTGACAGAGAAAGAAGAACGGGAAGTATACGACAAGGCGATGCGGATCTTTGTTGAGAGAGTGGGGAAGCGGCCGGTTGGGTTTCGCTCGGCGGCGTGGGATCTGACGCCAGCTACTATTCGGTTAGTGAAAGAGATGGGGTTCCTCTACGACAGTAGCATGATGGCTGATGAACGTCCTTATGAGTTGATAACGGAAGGACAAGCGTCAGGACTGATCGAGATTCCGGTCGAGTGGATCCTTGATGATTGGCCATACTTTCAGTTGAATTGGGCGACTCACCACGTGGGCTTGCGAAACCCGAATGATGTGTATTCGGTTTGGGCAGGGGAGTTTGATGGGGCGTATGCAGAGGGGACGATGTTCATCTTGGTTATGCATCCACAAGTGATCGGCCACCGGTATCGGATGCAGATGCTGGAGCGGCTGATTACATACATGAAGAAAAAACCAGGGGTGTGGTTTGCGACACATGAGCAGATTGCGCGCTATGTGCAAGAACAAGGAAAGAAGTAGGCGCGACGGAAAACAGGGATATTGAGGAAACAATGAACAAATAGAGGAGGGACACCATGAGTTACGATCTCTTGATTAAAGATGCTCAGATCTGTGATGGTACAGGGCAGCCACGGTTTCGTGGTTCAATTGGTGTACGTAATGGGAAGATCGTCGAGCTTGGGAAGGTCGTAGGGAGTGCGACGCATACAATCAACGCTGAGGGGTTGGTTACCGCACCAGGATTTATCGACATTCATACCCACTACGATGCACAGATTTCGTGGGATCCGTTACTTACGTGCTCGCCATGGCATGGGGTGACATCGGTACTCATGGGTAACTGCGGAGTAGGGGTCGCGCCGTGTCGTCCGCGCGAGAAGGAGATTGTGTCATGGGACTTGGTGAATGTAGAAGCCATGCCGCATGACGTATTGCTTGGGGGAGTGGCGTGGGAGGAGTGGGAGAGTTTTCCCCAGTATATGGAGGCGATCGCTGCGCGAGGCATGGCCCTAAACGTGGGATTTTTAGTGCCGCTGTCGAGCTTTCGTTACTACGTCATGGGGGCAGCAGCTTCGGAGCGCGCTGCGACTACCGCGGAGCTTGAACGGATGACGGTTTTGTTCCGGCAGGCAATGGAGGCCGGAGCCTATGGATTTTCTCTCAGTCTACTCAATCAACACATTGGCTATCAGGGGAAGCCGCTTGCGAGTCGACTGGCTACGAAAGAGGAACTTGGTGCCCTCGGACGTATCATGCGAGAGCTTGGGCGAGGAGTGATTGAGATTGCTCTCACTAAGAGTGTGAGTGTACTGACGGATGAAGAATTGGACCTTCTGGTTGCCGTTGCGAACGAAAGTCAGCGTCCGGTGACGTGGCTTGGGTTATTGGGCCGATCCGATATGCCTAGGGTATGTCGTTCCGCGTTGGCGCGGATTGAGCCTTTCCTGAAGAGAGGTTTGCGGATCCCACCGCAAGTGACGCCGCGTCCAATTCAGCAATACTATACGATGAAGGTCCCCTTTATTTTCGCCAGCTTTCCCTCGTGGCGAGAGGCGTTTAATCGTCCGGTGCCTGAACAGATTGCCCTCTATCGGAAAGCGGAATTTCGTGATGCGTTCCGTAACGATTTGAAAGTTGGCGGTGCGATTTTCACGAACCAGTGGGATCGGGTGCATGTGGTGCGAGTGGAGAAGGAGCATAACAAACGCTACCTCAACAAGAGTATTGCGGAAATTGCGGCATTGTGGGAGCGCGATCCGATCGACACGATTCTTGATTTGGCTATCGATGAAGATCTGGAGATGGGAATAACACTGTCTGTGATTAATACGAACCCCGACGAGGTACGAGAATTGATTACCCATCCAGATGTATTGATCGGGCTCTCCGACGCTGGGGCGCATGTCGATCAACATTGTGATGCTGGCGTACCAACCTATCTGCTCGGTGAATGGGTGCGGAAGCGACAAGCGCTGAGCTTAGAAGAAGGAGTGCGGAGACTCACTGGAGAGCCGGCAGCGTTCCTGGGGCAGACCAAGAAGGGGCGTATCGCCGTTGGTATGGATGCGGACTTGGTCGTATTTGATCCGGAGACGATCGGGGTGCAGTCTCCAGAGTGGGTGAACGATTTACCTGGAGGAAAGCCGCGCTTAATCGAAAAGGCTCAGGGCGTACATCATACAATAGTCGCAGGGATGACGGTTTTTTCAGGAGGAGTCTATCAAGGTGGACTGCCTGGTCGCATGATGCGACCGTAGAAGTGAGCTCACAATGGCCGCGTGCGAATGAAAAATTCAAGGAAAAAGATCGGGCGAGCAGCAGATTGCGACTGCTCGCTTGACTCACTTGCAGGTTCTCCTTGACAAGTCATAGGGAGCTAGCGTATGAGGCAAGGGAAATGAACACTCACTCAGAATTTCATATGACTGTCTCCATGAAAGGACAGTGCGCGTGAAAGCACAAGTCCTCCGCAGGAAACGCAAGGCGGCCTCGCAAGTCGCAGATGAGAAGCGTCTCCTCGAAGGAAAAGAGCGCATCGCGGATGCGGCAGCAGCATTGTTCTTGAGTGGGGGCTACCATAGCACGAGTGTTCGGGAAATTGCGCAGAGAGCTGGACTGAGTGTCGGTTCGGTCTTTAATTATTTCACCAGTAAAGAAGAGGTCCTCTTCTATCTATTCTCCCGCAATCAAGAGCGTACAGAGTCAACTCTTCGAGACCAGCAAGCTGAGTTTGAACGGCTGAAGGCAAAAGGCGTCAACCCAAAGGAGCTTCTGTGGCTTGCCTATCAGTCGTACGTCCGGCTTATTGAGGAGCTGCGTCGTTATACGGTTCTTGGTTACCAAGAATTGAAGTCACTAACCGCTGGAGAGCGCCGTCGCCTTCTCGAAGGGGAGGAACGAATTCAGCATTTCCTTGAGGAGATTATTGCGTATGGCGTTGAAAGAGGAGTTTTTCCTTCAGGTGATATTGATTTGAAAGCGCATAGTTTGATGGTGCTGTCGCAATCGTGGGCAGTGCGGCGCTGGGCACTCAAGCGCTTTGCTAAAGTAGATGACTATTTGATGGCACTCAAAACGATCGTCCTTGGAGTGGTAGAAAGCGAGACTAGTCAGGTCAGTGAGATTGTGACTTTCTCTGGGACCGCAAAAAGAGAGGAGGCGATGCAATAACGAACTTCGCTAGTCTAAAGGTGAAGCAAGACTCTGTCCGAACTATCATTGCTGAGAGGCGAGAGGTCCGAGAGTATACATGAGGACATTTTTCCTGGTAGCACGTGACATCCGTAGCTTCGAGTCACAAACGGCTCGTTCATAACACCCTAACAAGTGAGATGAAACTCTACGGATGTGGGCAGTGTTTCGAGGCTACCAGGTAAGCTGCCACGCGGAATCACGGTCTTTGCGTAGGTAGCTCGGGGCCCCCCGGGAAGAAGGAGGGGAGGGCTTGTATGAGCCCTCCTTCCTGGGGAGATGGATCCAATACCTTATTTTTTTCCATACCTTTTGGGGGAAAATGAAAAGAAAAAACCAAAACTGAGGTGTCATCTGTAGATTTCCCCTTGCTTTTGTAATCCTGTCTCAAGTATGTCTGCGCCGTAAGTGGTCGAAATTTTGGGGGCGCAAGCAATGGGAAGAAGTAGAGGACCGCCGTCACTCGTCTGCACGCAACTTGCTAGGCTGCTTGCAAATCTGTGGACGACGCTATCGCGGGGAGGAGTGCTGGCAGTTTGTGCCTGAGGAAGAAAAGTTGGATGAAGGGAGGCGTATGCAAGAAATGGTTGGGGGGGCGGAAGAGAAAAAGAGAAGCTTTATTCGGCACCCATATTTTCAAAGAATAGTAGTTGGACTGATTGTGACATTGACGGTGGTCGCACCGATAATGGAGGTAATCGAATCCGCATTTGCCCAAGAACGCGAAGAACGGCGATCGTACCGTTCTCGTGGAGAAGGGCGCAGCTACGTGACGCAGCGACGGGTGGTGACGAGTCGGCGGCCCGTCGTGCGACGACAGGTTGTCACCAGTCGTGATTACGTGACCCGACGTCGGGTGATTTCGGGAACACGTTATGTGACCCGACGTCATGTTGTGACCCGGTATCGCACGGTACTCGGTCGAGAACTGCGATAGGATTGATCGCTATCAAGAGCAGTGATTCTTCAATAGATCACTGCTCTTGTTTTTGGTGGTCAGACCCTTGAGACAAATGTAAAAATGTAGCGTTGAGGAGAAAACAATGGCGCAAGTCGATGGTAGTCAATTAATGGCCGAAGGACTTAAGGAAGAAGGCGTTAATACGATTTTCTACATCATGGGTGGACCGAATATCCTTCTGTCCATGCATGCCGAGCGGCTTGGTATTCGCCTGATCGACGTACGCCATGAACAGGCTGCGGCGATGATGGCCCATGCCTATTCGCGGGTCACCGGTAAGGTTGGTGTTTGTATGGGTGCCGGTGGTCCAGGTGCAGCTAACCTGCTGACTGGGATGTCCAACGCATTTCTTGACGCCTGTCCAGTGCTTGCACTAGGCGGCTCTTCAGCGGTGCATTATTACGATCTTGGGGATTTCCAAGAATTCGATCAGCTCGCAGTGTTCAAACCGATCTCAAAGTGGGCAGTGCGTATTTATGAAGCCCAGCGCGCCAAAGAATACGTACACATGGGCATGCTGCGGGCACGTCAAGGCAAACCCGGCCCCGTGTACTTCGATATGCCAGGCAACATGCTGGTCGAAAAGGTCGATGAGAAAAGGGTTTCGCCGCGCCCAACCATCGCGCAAAAATCAACCTTGATGGCTGATAGCCAATCAATCGAGAAAGCGGTTGACCTCCTGAAGGCCGCAAAAAAACCGTTGCTGATCACAGGGAGTGGGATCTTTTGGGCGAACGCTGGCAAGGCGATGCAGGACTTCGTCGAGACTACTGGCATACCTTTCTTCACGACTCCGCAAGGACGCGGGGTGGTGCCCGATGATCACCCGTTGTCATTACTGGGGGCGCGTTCATTCGCCCTCAGAGAAGCAGATGTGGTCCTGGTTGTCGGAACGCGCATCAACTTCATTATTGGCTATGGTCGGGCACCGCGCTTTTCTCCTGAGGCAAAGTTTATTCAGGTGGATGTCGATTCAGAGGAAATCGGTCGGACCCGCAGCGTTGAGTTAGGAATTGTCGGTGATGCAAAAGCGGTGTTTGAACAACTGACACAAGTCGCAAAAGGTCGAGTCCGTTTTGGTGATGACTCAGCCTGGGTGCAACAGCTCGGGGCCAAAGATCGCGAGAACCGTGAGAAGATGCTGCCCTTGCTGAACTCCGCGCAGACGCCCGTGCATCCGATGCGGCTCTGCAAGGAGGTCCGCGATTTCATGCCGCGTAACGGTATTCTTGCCGTTGATGGGCATGAGATCATGAATATGTCACGCCAAGTGATTCCTTCCTTTGTTCCTGGGGCACGTCTCAATCCCGGACCAAATGGCTGTATGGGAGTTGGCCTGCCGTTTGGGGTTGGAGCAAAGGCGGCTGCGCCGGATAAGATGGTGGTCGTGCTACACGGCGATGGATCTCTCGGCATGAATCTGATGGAACTCGACACCGCCGTACGTAACCAATTACCAGTGTTGGTGATCGTCAGTAACAATGCCGGCTGGACCGCCCGAGCCAATGGCATGCATGTGCCTGGACGTGAACTGGGCCATGTGCGTTACGATCAAGTTGCGCTCGGTCTTGGTGCCTATGGCGAATTGGTTGAAGGTCCCAATGCCATTCGACCGGCGATCGAACGCGCAGTGAAGGAGATGGAAAAAGGCAAACCTGCGCTCCTCAATGTGATTACCGAACCCACTGCGCGCGCGCAGACCGTGCCGTTCGCGAGTTACGGTGGTGAGTCGGCGGGGACGTCGCTAATGTAGAAGCGCTCAGCACTCAGCGGTCAGCCAAAAAGGGAAGGGCGAAACATTTCCTAAAAAGCTGAAAGCTGAACGCTGAGTGCCGACGGGCTTTGCAAAAGCTGAGTGCTGAACGCTAGGAGAAACTATGCAAGGATTTCTCTTCGATGTAAAAGTCCTTGAACTAGGAGATGAGCAGGGCGAGTTTTTTGGAAAATTGCTGGCGGGTGCTGGGGCTGATGTGGTGAAAGTCGAACCCCCCGCAGGAAATTCGACGCGTACCATTGGCCCTTTTTATCATGATGAGCAACACCCAGAGCGTAGCCTCTATTTCTGGCATTATAATTTTGGCAAACGGGGAGTGACCCTCGATATCCATTCCCCGGAAGGCACTGACATTCTCAAGAAACTCATCGTGCAATGCGATGTGTTAGTTGACTCCCTTCCTCTCGATACGCTCAAGAAACTCGGGTTAGATTGGGCGGATCTCCAACAACTGAATCCGCGCTTAATCTATGTGGTGCTGACGCCGTTCGGTCGGAGCGGACCATGGCGCGATTACAAAGGGACTGACCTCGTCCACCTCGCGCTGGGTGGACAAATGATGTGTTGTGGATATAGCCCGCAAGCCGATGGCAAGTACGACACCCCACCCATTGCGCCGCAGATGTGGCATGCCTATCACATTACCGGCAACCAAGCCTTTATTGCCACAGTTGGTGCGCTCATTGGACGAGAGACCTACGACCAAGGTGAGATGATCGACATCCCGATTCATCAAGCGGTGAGTGTGTGCACCGAGACCGATGTGCCCAATTGGATCTATAACCAAACTGCTTGTTATCGACAGACTGGACGGCATGCGCAGCCAGTGATCGGACCTGAGGTACAGTTTCCCACCAAAGATGGGCGGTATTCGATCATTCTGCCCAATCCGTTTCCTGGTGGATATGAAACCTTGGTGAGTTTCCTTGACAGTAAAGGGAAAGCCGGAGATCTCACTGAGAAGAAGTATGACGACCCCAATAACCGCAAGGGGTTAGAGTTTGCCAAGCACTTCGCCGACGTGCAGGCTGAATGCGTTGTTGCTCATGACATGGAGGATATCTGGCGCGAAGGGCAGAATCTCGGCATTCCGTGGTCACCGATCCGCACACCAGAAGAGAACCTGCAAGACGAGCAGTGGCAGGGACGGGCGACGTTTACTGAAGTCGAGCACCCGGAACTCGGCGAGCGCTTTTCCTACATTGGCGCGCCGATGTTGCCCAACGAAGTTTCTTGGCGCACTGGACCTCGGGCACCGCTGATCGGCGAACACAACGAGGCGGTGTATGGCGAGGGGTTGGGGATAGGGCAAGGGGAACTAGCAGCTCTGAAACAGCGCGGGGTAATCTGAATTAAAAATGTAAAATGAAGAATAAGAAAACAGGGATTCCGAAGACAATTGTCAATTCTTCATTTTTCATTGCTCATTCTTAACGAAGCGAAAGGACGTCTTGTGGCACATCGACCATTAGAAGGTGTACGCGTTGCTGATCTGACGTGGCTACTTGCTGGTGCTGGTGGACCTCGTCTCCTTGCCAGTCTTGGTGCTGAGGTCATTCGCATCGAATGGAAGGATCGCTTGGATTTCCTGCGCTATATGCCACCGTTTGCGCCGAACAAAGGCGAGCGGGCGGAAAAAGCCGGGGCGCTTGAGATGACTGGTCTCAGTAAAGACAGCGCCAAGAGCGTCAATCGGGCTGGCTTCTTTAACGATGTCAATGCAGGTAAACGTGGCATTAGTCTCAACATGGGGCACCCCAAAGGCCGTGAGTTATTCAAACGGTTAGTTGGGGTGAGTGATGTCGTGGTCGAGGCGTTCACTGCGGAGACCATGCGTAAGTGGGGCCTGGGCTACGACCAACTTAAAGCGATTAAGGACGATATCATCTACATCCAGCAGCCAGGTTGGGGTTATAAAGGTCCGTACGTGAAATTCGTCTCCTACGGCCCGGTTGCACAGGCGGCCAGTGGCTTGACCGAACAATCCGGGTTACCTGCGCCATATCCGCCCGCGGGCTGGGGGTTTTCTTATATGGACTGGAGTGGTGCCTATTACTGTGCCATCTCTGTGCTCTGTGCCATCTATTACAAGAAGCGGACAGGCAAAGGACAATATCTCGATTGCTCGCAGGTTGAGCCAGGCATTTACATGACCGGCGCGGCGTTGCTCGACTCGCTTATCAACGGTCGTTCGTCGCAACGCACGGGGAATCGTTCGCCATACAAGCTGGCTGCACCGCATGGCGCCTATCAGTGTCGCGGGGCTGATCGCTGGATTGCTATCGCGGTGACCACTGACGACGAATGGAAAGCGCTGGTCCGTGAGATGGGCACTCCTGCCTGGAGCCAGGCGGAAAAATTTAGTTCACTGGCAGCACGTCTGGTTCATCAAGATGAATTGGATCAACTCGTTGGTCAGTGGACCAATGAGTTAGAGCCGTTTGCTTTGCAAGCGCGCTTACAGAAAGCCGGAGTCCCCGCTGGGGTTTGCCAGACCGCGCAAGATCGGGTCGAACGTGATCCACAACTCCAACACCTCAAGTGGTTGATCCCCTTACATCACTCAGAGATAGGCGAATGGCCGGTGAAAGATGTGCCATTTCACTTCACCAATAGTATCGTCAACCAAGGTGGACCGACCGAACGCGCGGCCCCATGCTATGGTGAAGACAGTGATTATGTGTACGATGAGTTGCTTAAGCTTACCAAACAAGAGAAAGCGGAGTTGGTGAAAGAAGGTGTCATCTAGGAATTGCGAATTAGCGATTGCGGAATGCGGAGTAGAGAAATTAAAGGATATTTTTTCAATCCACAATCCGAAATCCACAATCCGAAATAGAGAAAGGAGGTCAGTCATGTCATACGATCTACTTATAAAAAACGGGACGGTTGTTGATGGCACTGGCGCGCCGCAGTATCGTGCGGATGTCGCAGTTGCCAATGGTAAGATTGCGGAGATTGGGAAGATCTCTGAAGGTGCGAAGAAGACGATCGACGCTTCGGACCTCATCGTTGCGCCGGGGTTTATCGACCCACATACGCATTATGATGCCCAGATTTGCTGGGATCCGTTGATTACTTCCTCTTCATGGCACGGTGTGACGAGCCTGGTCATGGGGAACTGTGGCGTTGGTATTGCCCCATGCAAACCTGAAGTCCACGAAGTCGCGGCGTGGGATTTGGTCAACGTCGAAGCGATTCCGTTTGATGTCTTGGCCAAAGGCATCAAGTGGGAATGGGAGACCTTTCCTCAGTATTTAGACGCCGCACAAAAACGTGACTGCGGTATTAACCTCGGTTTCATGGCGCCGCTCACACCCTTCCGGCATTTTGTCATGGGTGAGGAGTCGATGGACCGTGCCGCAACCCAAGAAGAAACCGCAAAAATTAAAGCGTTGATTAAAGAAGCGGTTGCCTCTGGTGCCTTTGGCTGGTCAACAACCAATGTCGCGCAGCATATCGGTTACAAAGGCCGACCGATTGCCTGCCGTAATGCCAGCCCTAATGAACTGAAAGCGTATGCGAATGCCCTCAAAGAACTCGGTAAAGGATCGATCGAACTCGCACTGTCGAATTCTGTTTCGATCGTTGACGAGAGTGAGTATGCATTGCTGGATATGCTGCTCACCGAGAGCACACGACCAGTGACATGGCTCGCGTTGCTTAATCGTGATGATATGCCGGATGCGTGTCAGCAGACGTTGCGCGCGACTGAGCCACTGATTAAGAAGGGAGCGGTTGCGCAAGTCACCTGCCGTCCTCTGATCATTCAGATCGATCTCAAGAGCCCATTCATCTTTGCCAATCTGCCGTGTTGGAAGCCTGCCTTCCAGCGACCAGTGGAAGAGCAGAAAGCCTTCTATCGTCAAGATTCGTTCCGTCAGGGATTCCGCAAAGAAATGGAAGCACCGAAGGTGTTTGGTGGTAAGTGGGAGCGTTGCGTGGTGCACGAAGTTGGCAACCCGGCAATGCGGCCATTGGTTGGCAAATCTGTCGGGCAGATTGCTAAAGAACGCGGCAAAGAAGCGATCGATACATTCCTTGATCTCGCGATCGAAGACGATTTGAATTTGCTCTACACCTACGAGCTGTTCAACGCCAACGAAGAGCGCATTCCTGAACTCATTAAGGACCCACGCGTCATGGTCGGCTTGTCAGATGGTGGCGCGCATGTCGACATGTTGTGTGATGCTGGCTATTGCACCTACATGCTCGGCACCTGGGTGCGTGACCGACAGGTGATGACGTTGGAACATGCTGTGAAGCGTCTGACTTCCGAGCCTGCAGCGTTCTATGGCATCACGCAGCGCGGGGCGATCAAGAAGGGGCTGGCTGCTGATTTTGCTATCTTTGACCTCAACACGGTTGGATCAAAGAAACGTGGCGATATGGTCAATGATCTGCCAGGTGGCGGCAAACGTCTTATCATGCCGGCGCAGGGCGTACAGCACACCGTCGTCAACGGCACCGTGCTGTATGAAAACGCTAAACATACTGGCGCATTTCCTGGACAGGTGCTGCGGTCGGGGCAAGCGTAAAATAGTAGTCAGCGTAAGAAAGCGATCAGCAGTCAGCAAGACCTAAGAGAAGGGCTACGGACCGTAGGCTATGGGCTTTAGGGCAATCCCTACAGGCTGAAGCCGGAAGGCTGTAGCCTTTTTCTTTTTTCTGAAAACTGATAGCTGAAAGCTGACAGCCCATAACAAAGGAGGACCCGCCATGTTGAAGAAGCTATTTCACGTCAACGTCTGTGTACGTGATATGGAGCGCTCGATTCGCTTCTATCAGGCGCTTGGTTTCAACAAAGTCAACGATTTTACTCTCGACGATCCCAGCGTTGGTGATGCTCTGGGAATCAAAGCCAAGAAACTCCGTGGTGTGTTCATGCGCTTGGGGAGTGATGAGAATGCGCCGGTGCTTGATCTGGTGCAGTTCATCGATCCGCCGACCCAAGGCCAGCCGTATCCAACCCTCAATAACGTCGGGATCTGCCGTATCGCCTTCACGGTTGATGACATCGACAAAACCTACGAGCAGCTCAAAGAACTCAAAGTCGATTTTGTCGCGCCGCTCAAGAAGATCGATGGGCCAGGTGGCTCCAAGATCGGCGTCGTGTGCTTCAAAGATCCGGATGGGACGATTCTTGAGTTGATTAGTGGCATGTAAAAAAGGCTTCAGACTATAGGGAAGAAAAAGAGAAGTAGGGTGGGCATTGCCCACCTTTTCTCTACGGGAAAGAGATACTCAATATGCAGTGGGCGCTGCCCACACTACTTCGGAGATCGGAGAGAGGGGATGGCAACAGAGCGTCCAATCGATCCAGCGAAAGTCAAAGCCAGTGGTGAGCGCGTGTTTGGCTATCTCAAAGGGATGGCTATATCAGCGATGATCTATCTCGGCGATAATCTCGGTCTCTATCGTGCAATGAATGGGGCGGGACCGTTGAGCAGTGAACAACTGGCACAAAAGACCGGTTTGCATGAACGCTGGGTGCGAGAGTGGATTCGTGGACAGGCTGCGGCAGGGATCATCGATTATAAAGGAAACGAACAGTTTGAGCTGGCGCCGGAGATGGCCATGTTTATCGCCGACCCCGACAGTCCGAAATTGGCCATTGGGATTTTTAGTGACTTGCCACAACGCATTGCCGTCGTGGAACGGCTTCCGCAATCATTCAAGACCGGTATCGGTCTGAATTATGACGCACGCGGACCAGAAGGCGCGGTTGGTATCGAGCGCGTGTTTGGCAACTGGTTCCGCTTTTCCCTCGTGCCGGTCGTCTTGCCGAAACTTGAAGGTGTGACCGATAAACTCAGGGCTGGGGCGACGGTGGCGGATATTGGCTGTGGAGCAGGGATGGCGCTCATTGAAATGGCCAAAGCGTTCCCTCACTCGCAGTTTCACGGGTATGACATCTCCAAACATGCACTCGCTCGTGCTGAAAACAATAAAGCTAGCGCTGGAGTGACGAACGTGACCTATCATGATGCGGCAGTTGATCGGTTGCCAGCCACGAACAGCCTGGATTTTATCACTACCTTTGACTGCATTCATGACATGACCCATCCAATGGAAATGATTCAGGCTATTC
The DNA here is from genome assembly GCA_016874775.1 of Deltaproteobacteria bacterium. NCBI lineage: Bacteria > Pseudomonadati > Myxococcota > Myxococcia > Deltaproteobacteria bacterium. The sequence goes on along the minus strand of VGTJ01000003.1, from coordinate 29,600 downwards.
GCAAAGCGATCAAGCCAGATGGCACATGGTTTATTGCCGATCCGAAGAGTGCGCCAACCTTCGAGGAAAACTTAGAGAAGAATCCGATGACCGCCTTGATGTATTCGTTCTCAGTGATGGGCTGCATGTCGTCGGCGCTGTCTGAACCGGGTGGAGCTGGGCTCGGGACGCTGGGATTCAACGAAGTCGTCGCGCGACGCATGACCGCGGAAGCGGGCTTTACTCGCTTCACTCGCCATGACTTTGAAAATCCGCTCAATGCGTATTATGAAGTGCGACCATGAAGAGAACGCAGAACGATGAATGATGAACGAGGAACGGAACACAGCGGATAAGAGGAGGTAGATTCCCATGGCTGACCCGCAAGCGGTCGACAAAGAAAAAGTGAAAGCATTAGCCGAGCAGGTGTTTGGCTTCCTCGGCGGTACGGTCATTTCGGGAATGATCTACCTTGGTGATCGTATGGGGCTCTACCAAGTCCTGCAAAGCTCAGGGCCAATGACGAGCGAGGAATTAGCCAAGAAAACCGGCCTGAGCGAACGTTGGCTCCGTGAATGGTTGCAAGGGCAAGCGGCAGCTAGATTGATTGATTATCAAGGGAATGGTCGGTTTGCGCTCTCGCCCGAAGCGGCGCTCGTCTTAGCCAATGAAAATAGTCCTGCTTTTATTGCAGGCGGCTTCTGTGCGTTACCGCAGTGGATGGCTGTCTTAGAGCGGTTGCCTGAATCATTCAAGAGTGGACTTGGTCTGCCATACGATGCGTTCGGACCAGAAGGGGCGCGCGGAGTCGAACGTTTATTCGCTCCGTGGTTCCGCACCCAACTGGTGCCCGTGGCTCTTCCGCGACTCGACGGCGTGGTTGTGAAACTTGAAGGTGGGGCGAAAGTTGCAGATGTAGGTTGTGGTTCAGGCATAGCGCTCATTGAAATGGCCAAGGCGTATCCTAAGGCATCATTCCATGGCTACGACATTTCTACGCATGCCTTAGCTCGCGCTGAGGAGCACAAGGCAAAAAGTGGGGTGCGGAATGCGACGTTTCATAATGTGAATGGCGATGCGCTGCCAGAAGATGCAAGTTTTGATTTCATCACCACTTTCGATTGCATTCACGATATGCCGAATCCCGACTCTGTCATTCGTGCGATTCGCAAAGCGATACGCAGCGATGGAACCTGGCTTATCGCCGACATCCACGGCAAAGGCACGTTTGAAGAAAATCTTGCGGAGAACCCGATGGCTGGGATGATGTACGCCTTTTCTGTACTGAGCTGTATGTCGTCATCCCTCTCTACCCCAGATGGCGCAGGACTCGGAACGCTAGGGTTTAGTGAACCCGTCGCCCGCAAGATGACGACTGCTGCAGGTTTTACCCGTTTTCAGGCCAAAGATTTTGATAATCCCTTTAACGCCTACTACGAAGTACGACCATAGTCCGTCTAAGAAAGAAGAGTGCGAGTATGGAAAAGAAATTTATCAATCCGCCGACAATCGCGACCCCGCGTGGCTACACACATACTGTGACAGCAACGAGTGGCAAGATGATCTGGATCTCCGGTCAGGTTGCCTTCAATGCCAAAGGAGAATTGGTTGGCAAGGGCGATCTGCGAGCGCAAACCACGCAAGTGTACGAAAACTTGAAGAGTGCTTTGGCTGCCGCTGGAGCGACGACTGCGGATGTCGTCAAGGTAAATACCTACGTCGTTGATTTTAAACCGGCGGACTTGGCGATTATTCGCGAAGTACGCGGACAATACTTCCCGTTTGAGAATATGCCTGCGAGTACGTTAGTGGGTGTTCAGGCGTTAGCGTTTGAGGGATTGCTGATTGAAGTTGAAGTGGTAGCGATGGTGAAGGAATAACCTCACCGCGAGTACCCTCACCCTAGCCCTCTCCCTTCGAGGGAGAGGGGATTCTTGAGAGGAATGAATTATGGCGCGGACCTTTGATCCGATTCTTGTCGAAGTGATTAAAAACGAACTGGCTGCGATTACCGAAGAGATGGCGATTGCGGTGTGGAAGACAGGCCGGTCGGCGATGATGAAGACCGGCGACTTTGCCACGGCTCTGTGTGATGGCCAGGGGCGCTTGATTGGGCAAGGGTACGCCGCGCCGTTTCAGTTGGCGTTCTTCATTGAGATGATGCCGTACATCATCAAGAAGTACGGCAAGAACTTCAAACCTGGCGATGTAATTATCACCAATGATCCATATGCTGGTATTACCCACATGCCAGATGTGGCGATCATTGCACCGGCGTTTTGGAAGGACCAACTGGTTGCCTTCACGTTGGCGTATTCGCATCACACCGATATTGGCGGGCGGTTCCCTGGTGGCTTTAGCAGTCAGTGTACGGAGACGTTTGAGGAAGGCTTACGCTTGCCGACGCTCAAACTGTATGAAGGCGGTAAACGTAACGAAGCGCTGGTGGAAACGATTATGGCAAACGTACGAGTCTCCGATGAGTGGATCGGAGATGTCGAAGCCAAGATCGCTGGCTGCTGGCGTGGAGAACGCGAGATTTGTGCCTTGCTCGATAAGTATGGCTTAGAGACGTACGAATCATCGTGTGAGTATTTGATTGATTATGCAGAGAAGGCCACGCGGACCGCGCTGAAAGCGATTCCCCCAGGTGAATATCACTACGAGGATATTTTTGAGGACGATGGCTTTGGGAGCGATGGTATCGCGATGCCACTCAAAGTGACGTTGCGAGCAGAAGGCGAAACGTTAACTGTCGATTTCACTGGTACTGCTCCACAAGCACGCGGTGCAATCAATCTGCCATTGAGCATGGCCAAAGCCACGGTCTTTGGCACGATCAAGAGTATTGTTGGCATGGACGTGCTGACCAATGTTGGTTTTGTGCGACCCATCACAGTGATCGCTCCCGAGGGAACGATTGTGAATCCGCGTTTTCCTGCTGCTGTCGGTGGACGTGCGCCATTATTCTTCCGTGTGTTCGATGTGTTGTTCCGTGCACTGGCCAAAGCGCTACCGGATCGCGTGCCGATTCCTGGTGAAGGTGGTGATGTGCTGCATTTCACTGGGCAGAAAGCGGACGGCAGCAATTTCGCGGTCATGGACATTTACTTTGGCGGCTGGGGTGGACGACCACGAAAAGATGGCATCGATGGTGTTGCACCGATGTCCTTTGGTTCGTACGGCACGATTCCTGCCGAGCTCCTTGAACGTGAGTATCCCCTCGTTGTTGACGGCTTTGGCTATGTACCTGACACAGCAGGAGCAGGAAAATATCGTGGCTCGTTATCAATCTACAAGCAATGGCGGTTCCTGCGACCTGGACACGTTATGGTGCGCACCAACAGATTGTTACGTGCCTCCGATGGTATGGCTGGTGGACGGCCTGGATCATTGTCGAATAACATCTTGAATCCAGGCGACGAAAACAAAGAGTTACCCCGTAAAGCGCACATGCACATGGAGGTCAAACCCGGCGACCGGATCTATCACGTGATCAGTGCTTCCGGTGGACATGGTGATCCGTGGGAGCGCGAGCCTGAGAAGGTGCTGGCGGATGTGAAGGATGAGAAACTTTCGATTGCGGCTGCGCGTGAGCATTACGGGGTAGCGATTAATTCAAACGACCTGAGCCTTGATTGGGAGAAGACCGCGAGGTTGCGGGAGCAGCGGCGCACTCCCGTTGCCGCTGCTGATTGAAATGGTGGAAAATTCCTAGGGGAGAGGCTACCAGATAGTATGGACTGGGTATTGGGTAATCTGCGGGTCAGGGGTTAAGAGCGTCATCCCATGAACGATGGTTTGACAGACCAACATGCGATCAAATGGGTCTTTATGTGGTGTGGGTAACTTCCCCAGATAGAGGGAAGCCTCTTCCTCTAGTGGCAGAGAAAGAATGCCATGCTTGGTTCTTTGAGCAGGGACGTATTGTTCTGGCGCTGCGGGAAGAGGAAGTTTGCCGAGAGCATATTTGACCGCGATTTCCCAAGAGCAGACCACGCTGAGGTATACCTCGTGCTCGGCTGCAGAGAATAACTCGCGTGCGCGTTGAGACAAATCTGGAGCGTCGGTGATAATCCACAGAAAGGTGCAGGTATCCAAGAGGATCTTCATGAGTCCTGACCAGAGAATGCATTGAGAATGTCGTCGGGCAACGGTTCAAAAAACTCAGGAGGCACGATAAATTCTCCCTTTGCTAATCCAATTGGACGCTTGCGCTTCTTCTGAGGTGGGAGTGGGCGAATCTCGGCAATCGGGACGTTCCGCTTACATAAGAGAATCGACTCTCCTTTTTCTAACAGCGGAAGATAGCGAGAAAGATGGGTTTTTACTTCATGAAGATTGACTTTTTTCATGCCTCAATTTGTAAGCTGACACGAGAACGAAGTCAATTTTGCCAGAGGGGCTTATGCGCGTAGGTTTCGATATCGGTGGCACATTCACAGATGTGATTGTTCTTGGCGATGACGGTCGTCTTACGACCGCGAAGGTGTTATCACTGCTTGATCGCGTTGGTGAAGATATTGTTGCCTGCGTGCAACGCTCAGCACCGAATGCCAAGGTCGAGAGTTTTGTCCATGGCACGACCATCGGCTCGAATGCGGTGATTGAGAATAAGACCGCACTGACTGGTCTCATTACGACCAAGGGGTTTCGAGATGAATTGGAGATGCGCGGTCAACGACGACCGAACATTTATGATGCCTCATGGGATCGCTTGCCACCGCTGGTCCCGCGTTCACTCCGTCTTGAGGTCAACGAACGTGCCCTCGGTGATGGCAGCATCGAGAAGCCGCTTGATCCCAAAGAAGTACAAGCAGTGATTCGTACACTGCTCGATGCGCATGTTGAAGCCATTGCTGTCGCTCTGGTGAATTCCTACCTGAATCCCAGCCACGAGAAACAAATCGGTCAGCTCATTGCTGAGATTGCCCCACGTATGGTGGTGTGTTTGTCCTCGGATATTCACCCTGAGATTCGTGAATATGAACGTACCAGCACGACGGTTATCAATGCCTCGTTGATTCCTGTGGTCGACCGCTACTTGGATCAGTTAGAGAAGCATCTTTCTGCGTATAGTAAGCGCGTGCTGATTATGCAGTCGAACGGTGGCATCATGACCGCACAGGGAGCGCGGCGGCGACCGGCATATATGATTGAATCGGGACCAGCCGCCGGTGTGTTGGCTGCTTCACGTTTAGCTGCAGAAGCAAAGCTCGATCAGGTGCTGTCATTTGACATGGGCGGCACAACCGCAAAAGCCTGTCTCATTGAGAATGGTGTTCCATTGGAAAAGTCTGGTGGTGAAGTGGGCGGCGGCGCTACCATGACCACTCGCCTCTTTGGTGGCGGTGGACACGCACTGCGAGTTCCCTCACTTGATATTGTTGAGGTCGGCGCTGGAGGTGGGAGTGTCGCATGGATCGATGACGGTGGGGCGCTGCGGGTTGGACCACATAGTGCTGGGGCTGATCCTGGTCCGGTCTGTTATGGTCGTGGTGGACAAGAACCAACAGTGACTGATGCCAACGTTGTACTTGGCTATATCAATCCTGAGGCGATTGCTGGATCGACATTACGGATCAATCGGCAAGCCGCAGTGGACGCGATTGAACAGCAGTTGGCCTCACCGATGAAAGTGGATGCATTTCGTGCGGCGTATGGCGTGACGCAGGTCGCCAACGCCACAATGATGCGGGCCCTGCGTGCCGTTTCGACTGAGCGCGGACGTGACCCGCGTGAGTTTACGCTCGTTGCCTTTGGTGGCTCTGGGCCAGTCCATGCCGTCTCACTAGCAGAGAGTTTGGGTATTACCAAAGTACTGGTGCCACTCTTTCCGGGGCTTTTTAGTGCACTTGGCTTGTTGCTGGCTGATTATCGCCATGATTATATTCGGTCGATTGCCACGGCGCTCGACAAGGTGAATCTTGAAGATTTGCAACGTCAGTACGAATCGATGGAAGCGGTAGCGCGCGCCGAACTTTTAGAAGAGGGGGTTGCCAGCGACGCGATTCGCTTCGAACGACAAATCGATCTCAAATATGGCTATCAGGTGACCGAAATGCCGCTGATGTTCCCCCCAGGCGGGACCAAAGATCTACGTGGAGAACTCACGCGAATGTTCACCGACGCCCATCGACAAGCGTTTGGCTATGATAGCAACGATGCCATTGAAGTGGTGAACTTGCGGCTCCGTGCTCTTGCCGTCGCAGGAAACTTACGCTTCTCGGATTTGATTAGTCGCGTTGACGGACAGCCGTCATCGAGCTCGCACGCGCGTGATGCCTACTTTGGACCAACGCATGGCGCGCAACGCACGCCGATCCGTCGCCGAGCTGATATTACTTCGGAACAAGCAGGTCCACTCATTGTTGAAGAGCCGGACACGACCGTTGTGGTACCGCCGGGATGGAAGGTAAGTCGAGATGAACGAGGAAACCTGCTGCTGAGAAAAGCGTGAGCCTGTGTACCTCTTGTTGTCAGTTCTATCGGCTGGTAATCTTCAGCCGTTTACTCTCATGATTGCTCAGACAAGAAGGAGGAGTGTCCCGTGATTAAACTAAAATCTATTCGTCATACTGGGGTCCCGGTGATGGATGTCGACAAAGCCCGTGAATTTTACAGCAGCATCATCGGTTTGAAGGAAATTCCGCGACCAGAAATCAAAGGCATTCCTGGGATTTGGTACGAGTGCAACGGTACGCAGGTACATATCATTGGCCAACGCAACGAAATGGCTGCTAAGGGGCTTCCGGGCATCGGGACGCATCTTGCCATTCATGTTGAAGATTTCGAAGCGGCAAAGAAAGAACTGACAGAAAAAGGAATCGAGTTCCAAGAATTCATGCCGCCTCCACATATTGGCAATGCGCCGGTACTGTTTGTGAAAGACCCAGACGGCAACGTTGTGGAACTGCGAGCAGAAGCGTAACCGTCAGTAACGAGTCTCGTTACGTGAGAACCTCACCCTCAACCCCTATCCATAACCAAGAATGTTTGACACTTGCTATGCATGTATAAAGAGGGGGGCCTTTCTCCCCTGTGGGGAGAAGGACAGGATGAGGGGGGAAAGCGTGGGGTGGCTGACTGCGTGGTGCATCACCCTCACCCTAGCCCTCTCCCTGGTAGGGAGAGGGGATGGACAGCAGCCCCTTGTCGATGGTCAAGTTTCGTGCCGAACAGCCTTGTCTCTATAATTGGAGAGGGAGGAGAAGAGGTGCAACGGGTATGCGCATCGAAATTTATCCCAAACCCGATGGCATGCAGCATATTAACTTTATGTTCCATGCCGAAGAGCAAGAGCCCGAAGATCTGTGGGTACTCGCGCAATTGAGTGAATTCCCGGTTCCGCCGAAACGCACGTTGCAATGGGAACGTGAAGGAAAAGAGTATACCGTCTGGCAGTATGGTCAGTGCGTTGTCGGTAACGTGATGTTTTACATCGAGAAACACAAAGGAGTCGTCGATAAGATCCGTACCGTGTGTCATGACGAATTGAAACAGGCTGCACTGCCACGAGGGGCTTTCAATGAGCTCGTTTCCCAAGTTGCGTTAGCACTACAAAAAGATGCCCGATTTATCGTCAATGGAAGTGGCGAGTTGGCTATCGACGTTGACGAGACGAAGGTGCGTGAGCAGGTGGAAGCGAAGTTGGCTGAGGCAAGAGAAATTCGTGAGAACAACGCGACAACGTAACTATTTCCACGCAACACGTAACACGGTACGGGAGGCGTGTTGCGTGTTGCGTAATGCGTGAAGCTGGAGGTTTCGTGTCAGGAGTCGAAGGAAAAATAGCCTTTCTTACCGGTGCGGGTTCGGGGATCGGACGAGCCTCAGCGCTGGTATTGGCGAAAGGTGGGGCGGATGTCGCTGTGTGTGACATCAATATGGCTGGTGCTGAAGAAACTGCACGACAAGTGCAAAGCATCGGTCGTCGAGCGCTGGCGTTACGGGTAGATGTCACGTCGCTCAGTCAAGTCGAGCAAGCTGCCATACAAACCAAGAGTGAACTCGGTCCGATCGACATTCTGCTCAGCAATGCTGGTATCGCCGAACAAGTTCCGTTTGCTGAGATGACCGAAGCGCAATGGGATCGCATGTTCAGTGTCCATTTGAATGGGACGTATCATTGCTTTCGAGCGGTCCTGCCTGGGATGCGTGAGCGCAATTGGGGACGGTTGATCAGTACCTCATCGATGGGTGCACGTACTGGTGGGGTGCGACTTTCGCACTATTGTGCTGCGAAAGCCGGAATTGCGGGACTGACAATCGCTATGGCAAGTGAATTGGCACGAACGGGAATAACGGTGAATGCGGTTGCTCCTGGTGTGATTGACACACCTATGGTGCATGAGAGTCCGACGCAATGGGTCGAACGCATGACTAAGACCATTCCCATGCGTAGACTAGGTAAGCCCGAAGATATTGCCTACGCGGTTGCCTATCTGGCGTCCGAAGAAGCCGGGTTTGTCACTGGACAAATTCTGAGCCCTAACGGTGGCTCGTACATGAAGTGGTGCTGACATGCGACTCAAAGGAAAAGTAGCCTTAGTGACCGGCGCTGGCTCGGGATTGGGACAAGCCACAGCCGAGTTGTTTGCCCAAGAGGGCGCAAAGGTCATCGTTGCCGATATTAGCCAACGACGCGCTGAAGCCGTGGCCGCAGGGATCAATGGTACCGGAAAACGCGCCAAAGCGGTTGCTGTTCGTGGTGATGTCTCGAAAAAAGAGGAAGTCGATGCGATGGTCGCCGAAGGAAAGAAGCGCTTCGGTGCAGTCAACATTGTGGTGAACAATGCGGGGATCGCACAGATTAAAAACTTCCTCGACATCTCGCCAGAAGAATGGCAGCACATGATCGATATTCACATCAAAGGCACGTTCTTGTGCACCCAGGCCGTGATCAAGGATATGATTGCGGCCAATTGGGGTCGCGTGATCAATACGGCATCGGTTGCTGGTATGGAAGGCGGTCCCCAGAACTCGCACTATGCGGCGGCCAAAGCGGCGATTATCGGGTTCACGCGCTCGTTGGCATTAGAGTATGCGCGCAACAATATCACCGTGAACGCCGTGGCTCCGGGATTGATAGATACCCCGATGGCCCGTGGTGCTGGAGCTGGGCAGAGCGGGACTATGGATGAAACCAAAGCCGAGCAAGTGCGGCAATTCTTCTTGCGTCGGATTCCTGCGCGACGCCTCGGCCAGCCCATTGATATTGCGACTGCGCATCTGTACTTGGCTTCGGATGATGCCGCGTATGTCACTGGACAAATTGTGAGCCCCAATGGTGGATATGTAATGTAAGACCAGGCTATAGGCCGTAGGCTTCAGGCTTCAGGGAAAAAGAGAAAAACGTAGGGGCGGCCCCGCGTGGCTGCCCAAGGAAAAGGCATTCACCTAGGGCTGCCCCTACAAAACACGATTAAAAGGATACTTCCCTTGACGACATTAACCGCCCCGTCTCGCTACTTCACTGCCGAGCACGACATCTTTCGTGAGCAAGTGCGCAACTTCGTCAACAAAGAGCTGAATCCCAATATGGATGAATGGGAAGAAGAGCAGTTGTTCCCAAAATCGTTGTATCGCCGCATGGGAGAACTGGGCTTTCTTGGTATTCGTTATCCTGAGAAATACGGGGGCAGCAATGGCGATATCTGGATGACTGTCGCCTTTACCGAGGAACTATGTCGTGCGCGTGGCATGGGGCTGCCCATGAGTGTGCTGGTGCATACGGATATGTCCTCCACTCATATTGCGCGCTATGGCACCGAAGAACAACGGCAGAAATATCTGATGCCGATGATTACCGGCGAGAAAGTGTGTGCGATCGGTGTGTCTGAACCGGCGGCGGGGTCGGATGTCGGTGGTATTCAGACGACTGCGGTGAAAGATGGGGACTCATACGTTATTAACGGCTCGAAGATTTTTATCACAAACTCAGTCCATGCTGATGTTTTTTGCGTAGCCGCCAAGACTAACAAAGATGCCGCGCATAAAGGCATCTCAATGATTATTGTCGAACGCGATACCCCAGGATTTCGCTTAGCCAAAAAATTAAAGAAACTTGGCAATAATTCCTCAGACACCGGTGAATTGATTTTTGAAGATGTCCGGGTGCCGCGCAGTAATTTGATTGGTGAAGAAGGCAAGGGTTTCTATTACATCATGGGAAATTTTCAAGACGAGCGCCTGATCGCTGCGTCGATGGCAGTGGGAGCTGCGACCCAGGCCTTAGAGGATACCCTGCGCTATACACGCGAGCGGCGCACGTTCGGCAAGCGAGTGTTTGACCATCAAGCCCTTGCGCATCGTTTGGCAGATCTCGCAACCGAGTTAGAGGCGGCTCGACAGTTGACCTACTATGCGGCTGATGTCCTGCAACGAGGGGGAGACTGCAGCACTGAAGTATCGATGGCCAAGCTATTCGCGTCCGAGATGGCCAACCGAATGGCGTATCACTGTTTGCAACTTCATGGTGGTTATGGTTATATGCAAGAGTTTCCGATCGAGCGTTTCTTCCGGGATATCCGGTTGAGCCCGATTGGGGGTGGAACCTCCGAAATCATGCGCGACATCATTGCGAGACGGGGGCTGGATAGGGATTAGCATTCGTTGGTGATGATCCCGTTGTGTGGTGGTGGTATGATGACGTCCCTCTTGCTCATGAGAAGAGTGGGGGTGGTGGAGTGGGGAGGAAAACATGGGAAGAGTGTTGGAGGTAGAAGTCCCGCTAGATGTCTTTAGTCGTCGAATTCAACCCTTTGGGATTGCCCTTGCTGAAGTAACGTGGCGGGTAAAAATGTTCACTCACGATGGTGTGGTCCTAGCGGCGCTTCATCTTGAAGAGCCTAACCTCATCATCGCTCTTTCCTTCTGGCCTCAAGCAGAACTGGCTCGCCGTTGTTTCAAGGGAAATTTTGAAATCAGTCTGGTTGCAGTAAGCGCACCTAGCAATAGGGTCCGTATGGACGTACAGCTAAATGCGACAACGGTAGAAGAGTTGTTTGTTGCTGCCGAGCTGATCAATCCTCGCCCGACACGAGCAGGCGTGCGTCGGGCGGAAAAGCACTTTGCTGAATTTCTCAAGAGTAGCTTTCCGGATATGACAGTGGTATGGGCGGATTCCTATCGGTGGCGAGAACGTCGACGAAAAGTCGAGGCCTCTACTCCGATACGTGTGGGGTAAATCCATAAGGAAAAGGAGTCTTCTGCCGTAACGGGATGGGACGGTCGCCGATGTTGGCTCAAGTCACATGCCGTGTATTTCTCAACGATCGCGGGGACTCGTAGCTGCTTGACCGAGCCACTGATGAACGATACCGGAGACGGTATTTGCAACTTTCCATTCTTCACTGTTTTCAGTATAGTGTCCCGGCTCAGAAAACCGCGTTAAAGGAGGTTGTCATGACCGACGAAGAACTCAAAGAGAAAATTAAAGAAGTGATACTAGAGATGGGTATATCGAGTGGGCATCGTGAGATGACTGTAGAGGACGTGGCCGCAATTCAGCCAGGACTCGCGCGGATCATGCCCGATGTCGGTATTCGTACCTGGAAGTTGTACTATGCGGCCAAAGAAGGTCACTGGGCGTTAGCGAACTTTCAATGGAAAGAAATTAAGGAACTCATGGAGTTAGGTGCGTTCACCCGCCCCAAACATGAAGATGCACTGAACCAATTTATGGCCGAAGATTGGCCGCCGATTGGCAAAGCTATTGCGGACAAAGATTTTGCGGCGTTTGAAGCCGCATTCCATAAAGCGGTAGACCAGGCCAATGCCTACCACGAATTGAAAGACAAACCGTATATTCGCTGGAAACTCCCCGACACCCCGCCCCCAGACTTGGAAATGGCACCGCGAGGGAAGAAAAGCAGTTAGTGCAAGAGTCACACGAGAAGAGAAAAGGGCAGGCGGTAACGACCTGCCCTTTTTTATGGTTACGGTGTGGGGTCAGATAGATTTTCCGCATCGAGAAAAGAGGGCCGCGAACGAGATTGGTCGTGGCCTGGAAAGACAGTGTCGGTGGAGGTCGTGCCACCTCTCGTTAACGTCTTTACTCCCCAACGCGCATAGGAGCCACGCGCGTCGACATGAATAAAGGGGCCGTGGCTTGAGGTCTCGCGGTAGCGGGCTAATCCTCCCAGCATGACTTTCTGCAGACGTGGCTCTGTCGTGCTCTCGATGATTTGATAGATGACATCAGCATCATGGGCGTCGACGACTCCATCTTGGTTGAGATCGTCCATTTTTCCATCGCGTGGCTCTTCATCGATAAAGATATCTGCTGCATCGCCCCAGAGGTGCCGACTGTACGTCGTACGATTGCCGATCGCGCGATTATAATAGGGAGTGCGGTAGCCACTCATGATGCTAAACGTACGGGCGCGATACCCCCGCGCATTGACCATTTCGAGAAGCTGCTCAAGCGTCGCAAGAAGACGGGGATCTAAGATCATATACTTAGGATAGCCGCTCTCTTGTTTGCAGAGGAATTGACGTAAGCGAAAATGGGGGCTCACTAAGGTGTTCTCGTTTTCTGGGGTGATTTCGATCAGCCCTCGTGGAGGAACATACATCGGTAGCTGTCGCAGTGCCTCAGTGGGATACTGGCCAATACGGTAACCGTTGAGATAGCCATCGTGCACCTGTTCTCGTGGAATCATGACGAACACATTGAGAGTGATGCTATTGCGAGAGCGAGCGTGCACGATCTTTACCGGGTAGAGTCCTGCAGTTGTCGGCGCAAACCAACGCCATCGTCGTTGCGCAAGCAGACGTTCCGATCCCAATGCACTGTGAATCGTATATTCGGCTTTCTTTTGTGAGTCGAAAATCTCGACGAATATCTCATCTCCTGGCAGTACGAACACACTGTTAATACGATAGTTCAAGCGGTCGTCGTTCACCGCCACTGCGAACGGGGCCCGTTGGGCTGAATAGGCCGCTTTCTCTTTTGCTGAGCTATCGTCTTTTCCCAGGCGCTGTGTTGGGCGATGTTCGACGAACGTAATAGTGCCGGCGTTCCGTGCTGGTGTTGGCGCGGAAACAACAGGGGAGCGACTTTCGTTTGCGTTTCGCACCGATGAAGATACAACGTTGACTATCGTTTCCTGTGGCTGAGGAGGCACGAGTACTGGTGCTAGCGGTGGTTGCACTGGTCCAGCAGAGGTTGGCTGCGCAGGTACCGGTTGCGGTGCGCTTGTGGTTTCGAGGACAAGGGAAGGTGAGGGGTCCCTGCTGTTTTCGGGTGGAGCCGCTGGGATCGCCGATTGCACCACCGGGGAAACGGATTTCCTTGGGAACTCACCGACATTTCTGTGCGGTTGTGGCAATGCGAGTTTCGCCTCAGGCGCTCCCTTTCTCTTTGGTGTACGCTCGTTTATCACAGGGAGTGCAATGGTTGTCTTGACCAATGTGTGTCGCTTGGTCTCTTTGAGAACCGTAACATAGCGAGTATTCGTTTGGTGCTGTTGGGGGAGGGAAAGCTTGGGCTGCACGGCCCTTTTGGCCGTTCCCTGGTCAGTGGTCTGTGATCGTAGTTGTCGTTTCTCTCGAAGGGAGGACGCTGTCGTTTGTTTCCCCTGAGTTTTCTCGCTTGTGAGTTCTCGTTGGCTTCGCTGAGGGGGGCGGCGGGAGGTGTCCACCTCTGTCCCTCTTTGGGAGCGGGCAGTGGGTTTCGCTTTGGTATTCGTCGGTTTTTTAGGGGCGTGTTTTTCTGTTGAAGGAGTGGAAGGTGACTTAGCCAGTGCAGGATGAGGAACTGAGACAAATAAGCATAGGAGCAACACCTGCCAATTGTATTGAACCCTTTTTTTGTTCTTCATACATGCTCCTGTCTTTTGACAATATCTTAAGCAAGCCTCTGCTAGCGGTCCGCCGACGCCTGTACTGGGCCCGGAGGCGCGGGCTGAACAGGGGGCTCGATCCGTGGGACTCGTTTACGGGCCTTCGGCCGTGGACGTATGGAGACCGGCTTCGTCTTGCTGCCTGAACGTAGCGCAGGACCTATCCGATCATAACGGTAGATGTCGTTGCGAAATTGCAACTCACCGTCATCTTCTATCCACGCTGTCCAGTATTGGATGTACACTGGCAGTGGTTCGGGAAGATATACAGTTTGTTCTTTTTCCCGGCGGAGGGTGGCGTCGATGGCTTTTCGCGTCCACTTTGGCGTATCACGCAACAGATATTCTGCAAGTTCAATCGGCTTTTCGATACGAATACATCCGTGGCTAAACGCGCGTACGGTTCGGTTAAACAGGTTTTTCGCCGGGGTGTCGTGTAGATAGACACTATGGGGGTTGGGGAACATGAACTTGACCCGACCCAGTGCATTTTTCGGCCCTGGTCCCTGACGGATGACATAGTCATAGACGCGTATTGATTTGGTTGTGCCATCTGCTGCTGCAGGATCTGGTACCTGCTTATAACCGATCGGGATGCGACGAACATCAAAGTTATTACGCCCGAAGTATGAGGGATTCCGTTGGTGCAGAGGCCACAACTCTTTTTCGGCGATTGTCTTGGGAACGTACCAGTACGGGTTGAGCACGACATACGTCATCTTGGCGCTAAACGTTGGCGTTGCGTTTTCTTGCATCATCTTGCCGACAACAACTTTCATATCCATCACTGGCCGTTCGTTTTCGACGACTTCTAGGGTGAAATTGGGAACATTGACCGCAATGTATCGGCGTCCGAGGTCTTGCGGTAAACTCCGCCAGCGCTGCATGTTCATGACGATTTGCCGTACCCGTGTTTCTGCCGAAATGTTGAGTGCGGCGAGGGTTTCCCCATTGACGGTACCACTGACTGACAATCCATGCCGACTTTGGAACTTCTGCACCGCTTGTTCTAATTCCTGATCGAAACTGGCTTCGCCAAGACGAGGCAACGGGCGTTTTCCGGGGGTGTCGAATAGACTATCTGGATTATCGGTTGCCGCCGAGCGGAGGTCTCCACTCGCTATCAAACGTGCGCGGAGTTTCGCGACGCGCTCTCCTGTGCTTCCCAGCGCAAGCGCAGGGCCGCCTGGGATTGTTGCCCATCCACCACGAGCAACGATATCTCGATGCTGCGCCAACGCATCGCGTAAACGAAGGTATCCAGGTTGTTTGGGAGGTAAGTTGCGAACCGCATCGCTGATCTGGTTGGAAGTCAGGGCTGTGTGTAAACGTGCAACTAAGTCAGTTTCATCGTTCTTGGTAAACCACTTTTCGTCTAAGAGTTCGGGATTCACCTCACCCAGGGTGGCATCCACTCCATAGAGAAAGAAAGCATCGGTTAACAAGAAATCAAGATCGGCAAGGAGGTTTGCGTCTGCGGTTCTTTGCCCTCCATGTTCAGGGCGCAAGTCTGCAATCACCGCTTTGATCTTGGCAAGATGATAATCGCTTGCCCGTAACCCTTCGCGTCCGGCCTCTTCTTGAATGGTCGTCAGCAGGGTTTCTGCATGCGGAAGCAGGCCGGAGGTATTTGTCCATGCCGGTTGATACATGCGCCCCTCGTAGAAGCGTGTGAGAAGTGCCGCGGCACGGAGCAGTTCTTTGCCGACGTACAATTTTGGTGGAATAAATTTGACTGGCTTCTGCGGCGGCGGCGGTGGGGTGACCACTGCAGGGGGGGGAGGTGCATCCGTCGGGGTTTCTGTGTCGTTTGCCGGATCGGCATTGGCATCGACAGGTGCAGGTGTCTCTACTGGTGTTGCTGGGAGTATTGGTTCTGGTGGAGGTTTGCGGGCCTCAAGTTGCAACCGGATACGTTCAGCAACTGGGTCTAATGCAGGTTGAGCTGCGACTGATAGCGGAAGACTCAGGCCTGAAGCAACGAGTACTGCGAATAGGAGCAATACTAGCTGGGGTACCCTCAGACCTGCCACTACCTGTGAGTGTCTGCAGCGTTGGACGTATGTCGATTTGGGCGTCTCGCATGGCACCGACCGTCGGCCTAACATCGTGTACTCCATCGAACGACTATGACCTCCTTACAGTAGAAAGGGGAAACGCTTCACCATAGCATAATGAACACTGGCGTATCACCTGCTCGGTCAACTTATGTTTGGGCCTGGCGGTTCCTTTTCATGGCCGAGTGGGCTCCTCCAGCGCAGAGTGCAATGAATCCACCGCGGTTCTTATAGCATGGATACATATTTGTCGCATGGTCTGCCGTAGATTTTTCAAGGCTTGCCGAATCGAGCAGAGTTTCGTACAGTTTGCCAAAGCTTGGTAAGGAAGAACTCAGGTGGGGTCAAAAGCGAAAACGCGGCGCAGAAACGAGGGTCCTCTCACATTGTCACAACCAGCATTGGCACGATCAGTGCTGATACTGCGGCCACCCTATGGTGTGAGTGCGGAAATCGAGAAAAATGACTCCTTTCAGGTTTTCTTTACCAACTCTCTCATCCCTCTCTACATCTTTGATCGCGACACGTTACAGTTTCTTGAAACAAACGATGCGACGGTTGCGCAATATGGCTATACGCGAACGGAACTCCTCGCCCTTGACGCTACGGTGTTCCAGCCGAACGAAGAGATTGCTCGATTGGTGACATTTGACATGACTGAGATGCTGCGAGCCGAGGCAAGCCTGCGCTATAGCACTGAGCATGTCTATCAGTTGACAGATAACCTGGACTCTGTGTTCTGGGTGGCAACGCCTACCTTGTCTCGCTTTCTCTATATCAGTGCCGCGTACGAAAAGGTGTGGGGACGGGGGCGTGCAGGTCTATATTCCAATGCCTGGGCGTTACTCGACACAATCCACCCCGAGGATCGCGTGCGAGTTGAGGATGCGACACGGAATAGCTTTGCCGATTTTGATCAAGAGTATCGGATCACTCGTCCTGATGGCGAGGTGCGTTGGATACATGGCCGTGCATTTCCGATTCGTGGCCCCAAGGGGGAAATCATTCGTGTGGCCGGGATAGCTTAAGACATTACCGAGAAGAAGAAGGCTGAGGACCAGCTACGCTACAACGAGGAGCAACTGCGCCAGCTGGCAGAAAACATCACTAGAAGTGTTTTGGATGAGCACAGCGGATTGAGGGCAGACACTGTACGTCAGCCCCGCATATGAAAAGATTTTGGGGAAGGAGTATATCGAGTGCGTTTGAAGATCCTTGGTCATTTGTTGAGGCAATACATCCGGAAGATCGACAACGCGTGCTGTCAATGCTGACGGCTCCTTGGGCGCAGGAGAGGCGACCGCTTGAGCATGAACACCGCATTCTTCGGCCCAAGGGAAACATATCCTACTAGGAACACGGGAGTTTCTGGCGTGATGAGACATGAGCAGAGATCTGAAGGGGAAACGAATGCTCTTTCCCGCACCCAAGAGAGTCGAGGAAACGAGCCGAGCTCGGGAAAAAGAAGTGACCAGCAAGCCAAGGCCAGACAAAGTCAGTTCTCTGAGCTACTTGCCTTGCTCCCGAGCAGTAGTCGAGCGCAGGAACCCAGTGACGTTGCGTACGCACTGGTCGCCGATTTAGAAGAAAAAGGAACTTTCCCTGACGCTCACTATGTGTTGGCAGAGCGGTTACTTACTCCGAGACTTGCTAAGCTGATCGAAAGTGTTGGGAAGCACTGGGTTGGCCAGTTAGAAGGGCGCTGCCCTATACAGTGGGAAGGCCCCTGGTTACGTTTAGAGCAGGTTGCTGAGAAGCTGCGAGAAGAATCTCCGCAGAGTTTTCGCTCTTCTTCAATCCTCGACACCCATGAGGTCAGCAGGCCGGTTTACATTTTCTCCCGCAGCGTTCGGCTTGATCACTATGGACGCAAACGAATTGTGATCATGCATGGAACCGAAGACCTGAGCGATCCTCCGCTCTTCCTTTTTATTGATGCGCTCTTTTGGGAAGGGCGCCGGATTGTCCAAATGTGGCAGTATCGGTGGGAAGAGCGGATGTTCTTGTAGTCGAACGTCGCGACGACACTTCCCACGCCCCTACCGGGGCAGAGCGGCGCGCACTTCCGCATATGCAGGGAACCGCCCCGTCGCTTTTTTCGAATAGATTCGTTTCCCATCCACGAATACCTCGAAGCGCCCGTCGTCGTACGGGACGAGGCTAAGAGACTTCACCCTTTGTTTGTAATCACTGAGGATCTCTTCCGTCAGACTGACGGCTTTGGGTTCGTAGCTTCAGGCCGCACAGTATTCGATGCGAATGTCCATGATGGGCTCCTTTAGAAAAGGACTATAGTATTGAGCACGACAAGAGGCTAGCGGGCTATATCGTGGCCTTCTTTCTTCTTGAGCGCTCCTGTTCTATGCTCCAAGCGAGCTTTCTAAAGGAGGACCGTTATGGATTGGCGAGAACGCTGTGGCGATAAACTTGTGTCCGCCCCTGAGGCGATGAAAGCCGTACGTGATGGCGATGCGGTGCAGGTTAATTGGTTGCACGCGACACCGGTGACGTTATGTGAGGCATTGCTGGCGCGAAAAGATGGTCTGCGGAATGTGACGGTAGGAACGATTGGCCCTCTTTTTAATTGGGACCAACCAGGGGCTGATCGCGCCTTTACGATCCAAAGTTGTTACCTGGGGGCGACGACTCGCCCGATGATGGACAAGGGAATGGTCGATTTCGTCCCGGTTATGTACTACCGCCATCATGAGCTGCCACCGGGGCTTCAGTGTGACGTCTATCTGACCCCGGTCTCACCACCGGATAAGCATGGCTACTGCAGCTTTGGTACCGGTGTTTTTATGTCGAAAACTATGGCTGCGGCTGCGCGTGTGGTCATAGGAGAAGTGCATGAAAATTTTATTCGCACCGGTGGCGAAAATTTCATTCATGTGTCGGAAATCACTCATTTCGTCGAACCAACGGCTCCGCCTGCCGCACTCTCTGCCACAGCACGGAACGAAGAAGAGGTTGCTGCCACAGAAATCATTTGTACGCTGGTGGCCAATGAACTGATCAATGACGGAGATACCCTGCAGATTGGTCTCGGTAGTGTCTCGTCACCGTTAGCAATGTATTTGGAGAACAAGAACGATATCGGCATTCATACCGAAGTCATTCCTGGTGGCGTGGCACGCCTAGTGCAAAAAGGAGTGATCACTGGGAAGTACAAGTCGGTGAACCCAGGAAAAGTGGTCGCGAGTGCTGGCATTGGGGTGCTGCCGGATGAACTTGAGATTATCGACCACAATCCGAACTTTGAGTTTTACGACTTTACGTATACCGATGACTTACGGTTGTTGGTAAATCAGAAGAACTACGTGGCTGTGAACAACGCCTTAGCTATCGACCTCGGCGGACAGGCCTGTTCAGAGTCGCTGGGACCATTGATGTATACCGGCACTGGTGGACAGGCGATTTTTACTATCACCGCCCAGTACTGTAATCCGGGCAAATCGATCCTCGTTACGCCCTCGAGTTCCATCGTCAAAGGGAAACGTATCTCACGGATAGTGCCTGTGCTTGAGGCGGGCAGTGTCGTGACGGCGCAACGGGCGTTTGTCGATTATGTCGTGACCGAGTACGGCATTGCGCAGTTGCGCGGGAAGAGTTTACGACAACGCGCCGCGGCGTTAGTCGAGGTGGCGCATCCAGAGTTTCGTCCTGATTTAATGCGCGAAGCGCAGCGGATTTATCGGATGTAGCAGAGTAGAGCATGGCACATACATTCACCAATCGTTTGAGTAAAGAAACGAGCCCGTATTTACTTCAACATGCGCATAATCCGGTTGACTGGTTTCCCTGGGGTGAGGAAGCATTTGCCAAAGCGAAGGCAGAGAATAAACCGATCTTGCTGAGTGTCGGGTATTCGGCATGTCATTGGTGCCATGTGATGGAGCGCGAGTCGTTCGAGAATGAGCAAATCGCTCAACTCATGAACGAACTGTATGTGAACATTAAAGTGGATCGTGAAGAACGGCCAGACGTTGACGAGATCTATATGAATGCCGTGCAAATGCTCACCGGTCGCGGTGGATGGCCGATGACGGTATTTCTTACTCCAGACGGTAAGCCGTTCTATGGTGGAACGTATTTCCCACCGGAAGATCGCCACAATTTACCCGCGTTCCCGCGCGTCCTGGCTGGGGTGGCGCAAGCCTATCGTGAGAAACCGCAGGAGGTTGCGCATTCGACGGCGCAGATTCTCGCGAATCTTGAAAAACTCTCTCATCGTGAGGAAACCTTGCGCCCGCTCCATGAGAGCACCCTGGAGAAGACAGCCAGCAGTTTAGCGCAACATGTTGACCATACACATGGCGGCTTGGGGGGAGCGCCGAAATTTCCTAACTCGATGGTCTTCGGGTTTTTTTTGCGCCAATACAAAGCAAGCGGACGGAGACAATATCTCGATGTGACTTTGCATACGCTACGCAAGATGGCCGAAGGTGGCATGTATGATCAACTCGGTGGTGGCTTCCACCGTTATTCGGTCGATGAGCGTTGGTTAGTACCCCACTTCGAGAAAATGCTTTATGATAATGCGCTGCTCGTGCGGGTGTATCTTGAAGCCTATCAGGCAACCCATGAGGTGTTCTTTCGCCAGGTTGTGGAAGAGACGCTTGCGTACGTTGAACGTGAGATGTTGCACCCTGATGGTGGGTTTTACGCGACTCAGGATGCAGATTCCGAAGGAGAGGAGGGGAAGTTTTTCGTCTGGAGTCACGATGAGGTGATGCGTATTCTCGGTGATGAGGCTGGAGAGATTTTTTGTCGATATTATGATGTGACTGATGTCGGGAACTTCGAGCATCACAATATCCTTCATCCGACACTTTCACTTGAACAATTAGCGAAACTGTTCCGCCGGAATCTTGCTGAGGTGAGTCAGCTCATTGCTGAAGCGAAACACAAGCTGTTTCTCGTCCGTGAACAACGAGTGAAACCTGGACGTGATGAAAAAATCTTGACGAGCTGGAACGGGTTGATGCTCTCGGCGTTTGTCGAAGGGTATAAAGTCTTAGGGCATCCGCGCTATTTAGCCATCGCACGTCAGACGACCGATTTCATCTTTGCTCGCTTGTATCGTGAGGGTCGATTGCTGCACTGCTACAAAGAAGGGCAAGCGAAGTTCAATGCGTACCTTGATGACTATGCCTTCTTAGCTGCGGCGTTCATTGATCTGTACGAAGCAACGTTTGAGCGACAGTATCTCGACATGGCGCTGGAGCTGACGGAAACGTTGCTGTCACGTTTCTGGGATGCCACTGAAGGCGCTTTCTTTTTTACCAGTATTGACCACGAGGCGCTGATTAGTCGTTCGAAGTCGGCGTTTGACGGATCGGTTCCGTCGGGAAATTCGGTCGCAGCCCTCACTCTCTTGCGTCTCTTCTCTCTGACCGACAAGCGAGAGTATCTCAACAAAGCAGAGCAACTGCTTCGTCTCTTCTACGATGCGATGGAGCAAAATCCCTTTGGCTTTAGTCATATGCTGTGCGCATTAGATTTTTATCTGCACCGACCAACGGAGATCTGTTTGCTCGGGATAGTGCACGAGCCGCAAACACGCGAGTTGTTGGCAGAGATCCACTCGCAGTTGCTGCCGAACAAAACGCTCGTGGGCATCGAGTCGCCGCAGCAAAGCCAACTACCAGGCATGTTCGCTGGGAAAGTGCAGGTCGACGGTCAGGTCACCGCATATGTGTGTCGGAATTTTACCTGTTCACTGCCGGTGATTGATCGAGAAGCGTTGAGGAAGGTTCTACTAGCGTCATAAAAAGCTGCAGAGAAGGGAGGGGTATGCGTATCGTAGGGATCGTGTTGCAAATCGTTTTTTTTCTCGCGTTGATTTTTGTGTCGCTGTTAGTCGCCGGAGTCATTTCGAATCGTCTGCCGCTCAATGATCCTCCAGGTTTTGGTCCGCGAATTTCAACCTATCTTTCGACCAATGTGGCGGAAACGTCTGCGGATACGGTCTTTCCGGAACTGAAGTTGCGACGATACGAAGCACCACCAGCGCTACTGTACGATGTTACACGGCGTGCGGTCCAGGGGTTGAAGTGGGAGGTGACTGCGATGGATGATACGAAGCACGAAATCCGTGCAGTGGTGACTACCAAGGTGTGGAAATACCAAGATGATGTAACCATTCAAATTCAACCTGCGCAACCAAGTGGGAGTTGGCTATGGATTCGCTCGGCTTCACGCGTCGGGAAAGGTGATTTGGGAGCGAACACGCGTCATGTCATGGACCTGGTGCGGTATGTGGATGAAACCGTACCGAAGCAAGCGTTGGTGACACAGTAGGGGGGGGCGATGGAAAAGGCAGTCGAGTTTTACAGCGAGACGGTTCCAATGGCAGGCGTGCTGTTTATGCCCGCTGACATCGCTCCTGGTGAGCAGCGGCCAGGGGTTGTCATGTGTCACGGGTTCACTGCAGTCAAAGAGGTGCTATTGCCAGAGGTTGCGCAACGCCTGGCGAAACTCGGCTATGTCACCTTAACCTTTGATTACCGTTTTCTTGGTGCCAGTGGCGGTGAGCCGCGTCGGCAAATCATGCCGATGCGACAGATTGAGGATATTCGCAACGCCGTTACTTTTCTGCAGAATCAACCGGAAGTGAATCCCGAACGCATCGGGTTACTTGGTGTGAGTCTGGGAGGCGCGAATGTCAGTTATGCGGCTGGAGTTGAAGATCGTGTCAAAGCCACGGTGAGTGTTTGTGGTATTGGCGATTGTGGCCGCTGGATTCGTGATGCTTGTCATTTTTGGGAGTGGCGGGCACTCTTGCAGCGGTTGGCGGAGGACCGGCGAGCGCGGGTGCTGACGGGGAAGCTGCAGTATGTTCATGCCAAAGATATCGTTCCTGAGCCTGACAGTACCTCTGTTCTGTTCGAGAAGATTCTTCATCAGTATCCGCAGTGGAGCAGAGAGATTACCCTGGCTTCGGGCGACGCACTCATTGCCTATCGCCCAGAGTCAGTTGTCGAAAAAATTGCACCGCGAGCGATCATGTGGCTACATGGGGACGCTGACGAACGGGTATCGATGGAAGAATCCATCTCGATGTTTCACAAGGCAGGTGAACCGAAGAAGCTGGTGATTCTTCCCGGGCTTGGGCACAGTGATATCATTACTGGACCGGGGCTTGATCAGAGTATGCCGCATATCAAGCAATGGTTTGCTGATCATCTGTAACGTGTACCGGCCTTTTCTGCTCGAATTTGGTTCTATTTCGCTCTTGTGCTCTACTGAAGAACGCCTCTCTGAAGGTGGAGATCGCAGTTTGTGCGGTCACAGATTGTAGCGGTGCGTATTGTCTAGCAAGAGAAAGGAAACCCTGGCAGCTATGGCGTACGAGGGCGATAAGCATATCAGTGAAGAGAGCATCAAGTCTGACTTCTATCTCAACCCCCAGGTCCGAACGAAAGGCACGGCGAAGACACTGCAACGGTTCCGTTCACTCCGAGATATGCTCATTCGCATCCTCAACCGGCGACCTGATGAACTCGCAGACCTTAAGATTGCTGATATCGGGTGTGGTGCTGGGAATCAATGTCTTGTCTGGGCGCAGCATGGCCATCGCCATATTCGAGGGATGGATATCGATCCTGGGCTCGTCCGGCTTGCAAAAGAAGATGCTCTCGCCGGCGGATACGGTGTTGACTACTGTATTGGCTCCGGCACAGCACTCCCCTGGGCAGCTGAAACAATGGATGTCTGTCTAGCCGTGGAGCTTTTGGAGCATGTCCCAGCGTGGGAGGCGTGCCTGAAAGAATGCGCGCGTGTCTTGCGCCCTGGTGGTGTCCTGTTGGTGACAACAAGTAATAAGTTGTGTCCCATGCAGGAAGAATTTCGACTACCTCTGTATAGTTGGTATCCTCGCAAGGTGAAAAAGTATTGTGAACACCTCGCGGTGACGACCCATCCGCATTTAGCGAACTATACTCATTATCCAGCCGTGAATTGGTTTAGCTACTACATGTTACGTGATGACATGAAAAGGATGGGATTTGATCTTTGCCTGGATCGATTTGATGTCATCGATACTGAAGGAAAGGGATCACTGACCAAACTGATCGTTCAAGGAATTCGGACTGTCCCAGCGTTTCGCTGGCTCGCACAGGTGGCCAGCGTAGGCACGCTGGTCGTTGCGTTTAAGGCGAATAAGGGGGAGTCCAAAAACCAGAAGGTTGTGCTTCATTAAGAAGCAACCTGCCACATGGTTTCTGCTGCCCTGCGCATGCGATTGCAAAATCGCCAACAACGGGTTTTCTTCTCTCTTCTGCTTGTGGTAGACAAAAGGCCAACAATGCTACCGCAAACAGGAGATGACCATGGAATTTGCCCTCACCGCCCAACAGGACGCGTTTCGTAAAGAAATACGCGAGTTCCTTTCCCAAGAAGTCACTGCGACCTCAGCGACTGAAGATGGTTGGATTGTGGGATACTCTCCTGAGTTCTCTCGTAGACTTGGGGCACGAGGGTGGATCGGACTGACCTGGCCAAAAAAATATGGAGGTCAAGAACGTTCCTACCTTGATCGACTGGTCCTGACAGAGGAACTGCTGCGAGCTGGCGCACCGGTTGCTGCTCATTGGTTAGGCGATCGACAAGTCGGCCCAGCCTTGTTGGCCTACGGCAGCGAAGAGCAAAAGATGGAGATCCTACCACGTGTCACAAGAGGAGAGATCGTCTTCTGCCTCGGTATGAGTGAACCAGGATCAGGTTCAGATCTAGCTTCGCTCCGCACCAAAGCGATAGAAGAGGGTGATCATTTCATCCTCAACGGACAAAAAATCTGGACCAGTTTTGCTCATGTCGCTGATTATGCGTACCTCGTTGCCCGGACAGATCTCGAGGCGCCGAAGCATAAAGGCATTAGTGAATTCTTGGTGGATATGAAAACACCAGGAGTGACGGTGCGGCCACTGGTCGATATTACTGGAGAACATCACTTTAATGAGGTGTTCTTTGATAACGCGAAAGTAGAAAAACGGTGGCTGATCGGTGAGAAAAACCGAGGTTGGTATCAGATTGCCTCACAATTGGATTATGAACGGAGTGGTATCGAGCGGTTGTTGAGTAACTATCCGTTATTTCGCGATACGGTGAAGTATGCACAAGAGACCGGGCTGGCAAAAGATCCTCTCGTGCGTAACCAACTGGCGCAAATGCAGATAGAACTCGATATGGGACGCTTCATGGTGTACAAAGTCGCCTGGTTGTTAACCCAAGGCCACGCGCCGAACCACGAGGCGGCAATGGCAAAATGCTTCTGCACCGAAGTTGAGCAACGTATCGCCCAGACTGTATGTAGTCTTCTTGGAGACTACTCGCTGTTGCTCCCTGGCTCTCCTGCGGCACGCTTAGCTGGTCGCGCTGCGCGTGAGTACCTCTACGCCCCTGCGTACACCATTCAGGGCGGTACGAGTAATGTCCTGCGCAATATCATGGCAATTCGCGGGTTGGGATTACAGGCGGGATAGGGAAGTGCTGGAAGGGGCGGAGACAAAAATAAAGGAATGCGGTCATGCTCTTAGCCAATAGAGTTGTACTCATTACCGGATCGGTACGTGGCAGTGGGGCAGGGATTGCCCGCGTCTTTGCGCGTGAAGGTGCACAGATAGTGCTGAATCAAGTAAAGGATGAAGGTAATCCACAAAAGGTGCTTGACGAAATTCACAGTACAGGCGGGAAAGCCCTTTTTGTTCATGCTGACATCACCGACGAGCAACAGGTCAGCGATATGGTTAAGAAAGCTGAAGACGCTTTTGGAAAAGTCGACATCCTGGTGAGTAACTATGCGGCTGCGATTCCGCGCAAGAGTTTTGTCGAGATGGCATGGAGCGAATGGCAAGAACAAATCGACACAACTTTAAAGGCTGCGGTCTTGTGTAGCCAAGCCGTGCTTCCGGGGATGAAAGCCCGGCGCTGGGGACGTATTATCAGCGTCAATACCATTGGGATTCATCAGCCGGCATTAACCTATCATGGGTACACTGCTGCAAAGACCGCGATGATCGGCTTCACCCGTAATCTGGCGGTTGAAGTTGGACAGCACAACATTACGGTGAATATCGTTTCTCCAGGGCTTACCCTGACTGAGGAAGTGAAGGCAATGCTTACTGTGGAAGCTCAGGAACGACATGAAAAACAGATTCCGCTACGCCGCACTGGTACCGTTGAAGATACGGCGCACGCGGCTCTGTTTTTTGCTTCGGAGCTGGGAAGTTTTGTGACTGGCCACTATCTACCTGTGTGTGGTGGGCAAGTGATGGAATAGTGAAAGCAAGGGGAGAGCCTTTTTTTTCTTTAATGTCCGATAATTTTTGTCTTGTCGTTTTTAAAATCCAGGAGATGTGACCGTGATGTGACCGTAACGAGAGGGTTCGTGAGTCGAGAATATTTATCATGGACTCCATGTGAATTTCAGTCTATTGTCTCACGTTGCGTAAGCGGATTTGAAGAAATTTTTTCCAGGAGGTCGTATGTCGTCCATCCTCGATATGCTGAATCAACAACTCGGTGCCGATGCGGTCCAACAGATTAGACGCCAATTGGGCGTTGATGAAGGAACTGCCAGCAACGCAATCTCGGCGGCATTACCGATGCTTTTGGGTGGGCTGGCGCGCAACTCGGCAAACCAACAAGGGGCTGACGCATTAGCTTCTGCATTATCTCGGGATCACGATGGCGGCATCCTTGATAATCTCATGGGGTTCCTTGGAGGGAATGCTGGGAGCTTGGGAGCCGGTGCTAGTATTCTCGGTCATATCTTTGGTGGAAAAACAGACGCGATGTCGAATATTCTGAGCCGTTCGACCGGTATGAACATTGGTTCCGCCGGCAGTCTGCTGTCGATTTTAGCACCACTGGTGATGGGAGCGCTGGGCCGTATGCAGCGGCAGCAGGGCCTTGATGGCGGAGGGTTAGCAAACGTTCTCGGTGGTGAACGCTCTCGCATGGAACAAGCTGCTCCGGGGTTTGGTGGGCTTACTCGCATCCTCGACCTTGACGGCGATGGAAGTGTTATCGACGACCTCCCTCAGCTTGCAGGGATGTTAGGTCGGTTCTTTAGTCGTTAATGTGTCGTCTATTCTACGTCTAGATAAGGGGGCCTATGTCACGTCGAGCAATTGCCCTGTTTACTCCGACGATTAGAGATATGGTTGAGATCGCGAAGCTAGCGGACGAGGCTGGTTTCGATTCGGTGTGGAATGGGGAATTCTTTAATCGCAATGGTCTTGTGACCCTCGCCGCTGTGGCGCAAAACACGAAGCGAGTCAAAATCGCTACTGGCATTGCGTATGCGTACATGCGCAATCCGGTGCTCAATGCCACCGGTGCGATGGATCTCGATGAAATGTCTGGAGGGCGCATGGTTCTTGGCTTGGGTAGCGGAACCAAGTCGATGAATGAGGGCTGGTACGGCCAGGCATTTGAACCACGCTCAGCGGCGAAGATGAAAGAGTGTGTGGCGTTGATCAGAAAAATCTGGGCGTCTCACAAAGGCATGGGCGTTCGATTCGAGGGGGAATTCTATCGGATCAACATTCCAGCCTTTAGCCGTCCGTACGCTGTGCGTGATCGAATTCCGTTGTATCTCGCTGGTGTACAAAAGGGGATGTTGCGAACTACTGGAGAAGTTGCTGACGGACTCGTCGGTCATCCACTGTATAGTCGCAAGTATATTGCCGAGTTTATTAAGCCAAATCTTGAGATCGGAGCAAAACGGGCAGGCCGTGCAGTCAAAGGTGTTGATGTCACTTCTTTGCTCATTACTTCGATCAGTCACAACCGAGATCAGGCGATCCGTGACGCAAAAAATCAGATCGCGTTCTATGCTTCCGTTAAATCCTATGAAGAGATTCTCAACATTCATGGTTGGGAGAAGCAGAAGCTGTCGATTTGGGAACACTTTAAGACCTTCAACCTACCGAAGATGGCTGAGGCTGTCTCTGATGATATGGTTGAACAGATTGCAGTTGCTGGGACACCGGATGAATGTCGGGAACAAATCAAGAAATGGGACGGGTTGTTGGACTTACCAATTCTCTACACGCCAACCGCAGGGGTGAAGGCTGATCGCGTCATGGAGAATCATCGATTGATAGTCGAGACGTTCACCTCATAGCGATCAGTTATCAGTTGTGAGTTGTCAGTCCTCGTTGCTGAAAACTGATCACAGATGACTGACAACTGTTTTCGCTGACAACTGGCGACCGGTTCCCGACCTTTATGATCACCACGATAATCTTTGACGCCGAAGGCGTCGTTCTGGATACTGAAGCGGTGTGGGATCAAGCCCAGGTTGAGTTTCTGCGACGTCGAGGAATTCGCTATCAACGAGAGCAACTGAAACCGTTACTCACCGGACAATCACTCGTTGAAGGTGTTCGCGTTATGCAGGCGTTATATGGGTTTCCAGGTGATCCAGAGAAATTAGCGCAAGAACGTTTGGCGATTGTAAAAGCAGCGTTAGCGACTGGCGTGAATTTCATTGCTGGATTTACCGATTTTTTCGCGTTGGTCACGAAAAACTATAAAGTCTGTATTGCGACAGCGATGGACCGTTCATTATTTCAAACTGTAGAAAATGCTTTAGATTTGCGAGCTTTTTTTGCTGAAAAGATGTTTTTTATCGACGAAGTACGAGGAAAAGGAAAACCACAACCGGATATTTTTCTTCATGCGGCGAGACAACTTCACTCTGCGGTTGAAGAATGCGTCGTTATTGAAGACTCGCCTTTAGGAGTTGAAGCGGCCAAACGGGCAGGTATGCTGTGTGTCGCGCTAACGACAACCTATGAACGAAAGCACTTGTGCAGTGCAGATTGTGTGGTTGATAGCTTTGTGCAGTGCTGGAAAAGCATATTTTGTCGTCGGTGTTTCGCTATTAACTCTTAGTGCTCAGCCGGCGTAGAACAGCGAGGATGCTTGTTACTGAACTCTTGGATACGGGTGGGCTTGAAGTATGGACCACTAGTATTGTGTCTGGCAAATACGTGAGCAGTGAGTAGGACCTTCTTGGAGGGTTGGCATTGCCCACCAGCCTCCTGATGAGACACTTTACTAGCATCCCGAGCAAGGGGCGCAACGTGTGTTTGTCATGTCACATTCAGATTGTTATACAGGATCACTATTGGAAATTTACTCTAGACTCGCTAGAATTTTCATAGTACCGACAAGGGAAATTCAATCCCTTGTTATTGTTCCCTGGAAAGGAAGCGATGCCTCAGGAATTACCAATGCATAGCTGGGATTTACGCCCTGTCCCGTTCAAATATCAGCTGAGTGATTGGACACTCCTGACCATCCCGCTTCAACTGCAGTGTCGATCGGTGCTCCTTACAGATCAATTGCCACCGCAGGCATCTCCCTCGCTTCCCGTTGATACACTGATGGATGGAAGTCAAGGATTTATGATCCGTGCACTGCCAGTGACCTGTGATATCCCCAACCTGCGTCAACAAGATGGATATGTTTGCTATGTTCCCCTGCAATATCAGCACTTCTATATTGATCTCACACTCTCCTTCGATAGCTATCAGAAGAAGTTTTCTTCCAAGACTCGGTCCACGATCAGTCGTAAGGATTTTAGAAAAAATAACTTTAACAACTGTGAGCTCGAGGGAGTAAGGAATAATTCCACTCTCCATGAAAGGCCTGTGGTTTCAACTTCAGGGTGGCCAGTTCTTCTTTCGTCACTTCCTTGCCG